>JAITPT010000293.1 GCA_031289285.1 Puniceicoccales bacterium | reverse complement strand
GGGCGGCGGGCGGGGGGGACGGTTTTTAACCACAAGGGACACAAAGGGGAACACAAGGGGCACAAGGTTTTTTTGAGTTTTTGAGGTTGGGTGGTTGGGTGGTTGGGGTGGTTAGGTGGTTGGGGTGGTTGGGTGGTTTGAGTTTGAGGTTGGGAGGTTTGCGGCCAGCCAATCCAACATATCTGACACGCCCTACCCTGCCCTGCACTTCCTTTGTGCCCTTTGTGAAAACCTTTGTGTCCTTTGTGGTTATTTTTTTTCCGCCGCGTCGAAAGCGATGTCGGTACTCGTTACTCGCCCGCGCCGTCCGCTTTGTTCGGCGATTTGGGGGCTGACTTTGCCGCAGGCGTTTTGCCAGCGGGCGTTTTTGCCGCAGGCGTCTTGGGCGCAGGTGTTTTTACGGCGGGTGTTTTTGATTTTGCTCCGGTGTCTTTTTCCTTGGGTTTGGGGCCACCTGCGGCTTCGGGCATCCAGTCTTTGTATCTGTGGAGCAGGTGTAGGGTGGGCTTGGAAATCGTGTAGCCGACCTTCTCAAAATACGGGCCGAGGTTGGCTTTGCAGTGCTTCGACCAGATGCGCACAAAAGTTTCTTTGGCGAGGTCGTCCTTCTTTTTGTCGGAGGCCATGACCTCTTCGGCGCGGCGGCGTTTGGAGTGTGAGCTGGCGCGGGAGTTCGTGCGGCGCATTTGGCGGAGGTCGAGGTCAATGGAGCGCGATTTGCGGTATTCGCCAAAAGTTTTTTTGAGGGGTTCCCAGCCAAACTCGCGGATGACAGGGACGTAGATGGAAAGGAGGTCATCGGAGCCATTGGCGCCCTTGGGGTCGGCAAGTTTGCGGCGCAGAAACTCGTCGAGCGGCGGTCCGCCCTCGCAGCGTTTCTTGTTAGCGATGACCTCCATACAGTAGAGCGCAAAAATGTTGCAGGTGGTTTCGCCGTAGCCCGAGAACGTCCACTCGTCGCTCTGGTGGTTGTGGCCGTATTCGTGGAAGAAGCCCCAGTTGCCCTGCGTGGTGAGCGTCTCGTAGCTCGTCATGTTGTAGCACATATCCATGTGGCACATGACGGGGTAGCCGGAGTGCATATAGCCCATCGAAATTTTGATGTCGGGGACAAGCCGCTCTGGGTTGTTGACGCGCCGCGGCAAGTCGCCGAGCCAGTCCTGCGCGTCTATGATTTTTTCCCAAAGTTGGAGCACCTTGGTCGGGTCTTCAATCGTGCGCAGGACGGAAGACGGCACACTGAGCGTGATGGTGCGACAGGTGAGTTCGCCCCACGGGGCAGGTGCGTTGCGCAGCCGCGCCCACTCTTTGGCGTCGGTCTGCCCGAGGATGAAATACGGTGCCTCGACGCCGCCAGTAACCTCGACGTAGAGACCCGCGGTGCTTTTGCCGCCGCCGTGCGTCTCGATGTAGATGAGGCCGCCGAAGGGGCTGGCGACCTCGGTGACAGCTTTGCCAAGCGACCACCCGCGAGTGATGCGCGGGAAACGCGGCCAGCCGACACACTCTGGGTAAAACAGGTCGTCGCTATGACAACCGATGCGCACACCGAGGCCGGAGCGGGCGGAAGAGGAGCTGAGGCGCACGGTGATAATTTCCCCCGGCGGCGCGTAGAGACCGGTGCTTTGCCAGCCGGAGATGTTGGCGGGCAGACGCACACGTTTGCTGACTCGCGGCGCGTTCACGAGGACGGCTCCGGGGAAGTCCTCGGCGAGCGGGTTGGCGACAACATTGCGGACAGGGATTTTTTCGTAGCGCTCGACGAGAGCGAGGAGACTTTGGCGCAGAGGGGCTTCGCCCGGGATGTCCATAGGGGAAGCAGCGGTGGGGTTGATTTTTTCCCACACCTCTCTGTCAAGCGCAGAAGCGGTTAAATTTTTGCGCGCTTTGACGACGCGGAGTTTGGCAGTCGTGTAGTCAACGACAGGTTTGGGTGCGCCGGGTTTTGCGATGGGGCCGGGCTTGGGCGCGGCGGAGGGAAACGTGGGGTCGGTGACGGATGGCAGCGGGGTCTCGTCATCCTCCGGCACGATGATGCGCAGGCCGTCGGTCTCAGGCGCGGCGGTGATGGCGGGGATTTCACTGGTCTCCGGCGCGACGTCGGGGCTGGGGCGCTTGACGTCGTTCTGCGTGGGGTCGCCGATGACGACGACTTTGGGCGTCTGAAATTTTTGCCAGACGAAGAACGCGCTGCCCCCGACGAGCGCGAGCAGCAGGACTGCGACGAGCAACAGACCACCGCCTCCCTCGCCCCCGATTTTGACGACGACGGGCGCACGGCGATTTAGGAAACGGACGAACTGGCGCGGCATTGCGACGCGGCGTTTTGTTTTAGGCGGGCGAGCGGAAGACATAGGACAAGGGTGTGTGCGGAAAAAAAGAAGCGCGTAGTAAAGTCGCGTGTCGCAACTTTTTCGAGAGCGGAAAAAAGCCCTCGGCGGCGGCGACTGCCGAGGCGATAGCAGTGGCAGCGATAGCGATGGCGACTGCCGACACCAGTGGCGACTGCGGCGACCAGCATATAGGACCTATACGACCTATAGGACCTATAAGTCCTATAAGACCTATAAGACCTATACGACCTATCCGCCAGCGCACCCGCCGCCCTGCCCTACCCCGCCGCCGCGTGTTTGCGCCCCACAAACCAGCTTTTGCGCAACTCGCCGAAAACGGCGAAATGCGCAGCATTTCACCAACAACTCGCCGCAAATGGCGAATTGCCGCAAGCATCAATTATTCTTCTTTTTTGGCGAAAACACTTGCGTTTCCCGAATAACTCGCCACATTCGGCGTCCTATGAAAATCACAACTTCCGCCACTGACGACGACATCTTACGCGAGCTGGGCGAGCGATTCACGAAGGCGCGTCTCGAGTTAAACCTCACGCAAGCGGAGCTGGCGGCGCGAGCTGGCGTCGCCAAGCGCACCATTGAGCGCCTCGAGAACGGCGAGGCTGGCACACGCCTGTCGGGCCTTGTGCGCATCTGCCGTGCGCTCGGTCTCGCGGAGCGGCTCAATTTGCTCGCCCCCGAAACCGCGCCCGGCCCGATGGAAATGCTGCGGCTTCGCGGGCGTGAACGTTGCCGCGCATCAGGCTCGCGCTTCATGGGCGGTGGCACGCTGCACCGCAACAACGGCGGGACGCCCGCGTTCGCGCCGATGGCACCGATGAAGTTTAACAAAAAAAACACCACCACCAACGCCACCGCTGCGCCCGCAAGCGGATGGAAATGGGGGGATGAAAAATGAGCCGCGTCCCCGCCGCCGATTTAATGCTTGCAGAAGTGCGCCTGTGGGGAACGACCGTCGGTGCCGTCATGCTCGAAAAAGGAGCGGAGGTCGCCACGTTCCAATACGACGCCGCGTTCGCCCAAAGCGGCGTCGAAGTCTCGCCACTCGCCATGCCGCTTAGCCGCCGCGCCTACTCGTTTCCAGAACTGCCCGCGCAGACATTTCACGGCCTGCCGGGGATGCTCGCCGACTCGTTGCCCGACAAGTTTGGCAACGCGCTCATAGACGCATGGCTCGCCACACAAGGGCGGCTACCGGGCAGTTTCAACGCCATCGAACGCCTCTGCTACACGGGGCAACGCGGCATGGGCGCGTTGGAGTTTGCGCCGCGCATCGGGCCGCGCCAAGGCCCCTCCGCTGCCCTCCAAGTCAACGCCCTCGTCGCCCTCGCCTCAGACGTTTTGCACAAACGCGACGCGCTACACACTGCGTTTGCCGAAGCTGGCTCCGCGCAAAAAAATGCCCTGCTCGACATCTTGCGCGTGGGCACATCGGCGGGCGGTGCGCGTGCCAAGGCGGTCATCGCGTGGAACGCCAAGACGGGCGAAGTGCGCTCCGGCCAGACCGACGCCGGCGAGGGCTTCGACTACTGGCTGATGAAGTTCGACGGCGTGACGGGTAACAAAGACAAAGAACTCGAAGACCCCAAGGGCTACGGCGCGATTGAATACGCCTACTCGCTGATGGCGGCGGCAGCGGGTGTGCGCATAAGCGAGTGCCGACTCTTCGAGGAAGGCGGACGACGGCATTTTATGACGCGGCGTTTCGACCGTCCGGCGGGCGGCGGCAAGCTCCACGCCCAATCGCTGGGGGCACTCGCGCACCTCGATTTCAACCAGCCCGGAGCGCACAGTTACGAGCAAGCGCTGCTCGTCGCGCAGCGCGTAACGGGGACGCGGGAAGCCGCCGCCGAGCAATTCCGACGGATGCTTTTCAACATCGCCGCACGCAACCAAGACGACCACGTCAAGAACATCGCCTTCCTCATGGGGCGCGACGGGCGTTGGTCGCTCTCGCCCGCCTACGACATCGCTTACAGCTACAATCCCGACGGCGCATGGACCTCCGCGCACCAAATGTCGGTCAACGGCAAACGCGACAACTTCACCCTCGCGGACATCAAGGCTTGCGCGAAGTCGGCGGCACTGACGCGAGGCGAGGCGGAGACGTTGCTCGCCGAGGTGTTGTCCGCAGTAAAACGCTGGCCAGATTTTGCGGCGCAGGCGCACGTCCCGCTCACCGTGGCGAAACAAATCTTCGACACCCTGCGGCTCAAAATCCCGAAACGTTAAAACCGCTGCCGCCGTCGCGGAACACTGCCCGCTGGTGGTTTCGCGTTTGTGCGCCGTGCGTGTTGTGTTTTCCTCGCGGGCTGTGTCACGAAAGTCTTCCCGAAAAATCACGGCGGCGCGTCTTCTCCGCCTCAACCCCAAACGATTACTCGTGGCGGGCGGCGCGGTTCTCGCCGCCATTGTCCTGCTCTTCGTCGTCCACGCCGTCGCGCCCCAATCCGTCCGCGACAAAATGGAAGGCTTCACGCTCGACGCCATAGACCTCGTTCGCGAAAGCCGCGCCGCGCCCGCCGAACTTGTCTTCTGGCTCGACCTCGTTGCCGACCACATCCCGCTGGTTCGCGGCAACACCGTCCCCGCTGGCGCTCAGCTTGGCGACACCGCGCACACGCTCGGCGGCACGCCTGTCGCGTCGCGGGCACTCAACGTTTTGCCGAACAAAGGCTACGTCGTCGGCTACGACGAGGAACGCCGCAACCCCGCGTGGGTGGCCTACAAAGTATTTCCGCCGCGCCACTCCTCCAACCCGCGCCCCGCGAAGTTTGAGACCGACATGCGCACGACGGCGCGTGTCGAAACCTCTGCCTATTCGCGCTCTGGCTACGACCGTGGCCACATGGCACCCAACCGCGCCATCTCGCTCTGCTACGGCGCGGAGGCGCAGCGCGAGACCTTTCTCATGTCCAACGTCGTCCCGCAGCTCCACGAATTGAACGGTGGTTTCTGGGAGGCGTTTGAGGCGCGGGTCATCGGACGTTACACGCGGCGTTTTGGCGAGGTGTGGGTCGTTTGCGGTCCGGTCTATGAAGCCCAACGCACGCCGAAACGCCTCAAACAAGGCGTCACCATCCCCGACGCTTTTTTCATTTTGGTCGCCGACGCGCAGGACGGCAGCGGCATCCGTTGCCAAGCATTTATCGTGCCGAACCGCTCGTTAAAAAAGACTGCCGACCCCTCGCAATTTCTGGTGAGTGTGCGCGAAGTTGAGCGCCAGACGGGTCTGAACTTTTTCCCAGATCTGCCCGCCACCACCCAAGACGCCCTCGAAACCGCCCCCGCCAAGCGCGTCTGGTAACCCGCCGCCACCCGCCGCGACTTGCCGCGACAAACTGCGACACACCAGTATCTTCCGTCGCATTGAAAGCGGTGTCGGCGGGACCGGAGGGCAATAAAGGGTCAGACCCTTTTTTGCTTGCAGATGATAGGTCTTATAGGTCTTATAGGACTTATAGGTCCTATACGTCCTATAAGACCTATAAGACCATTCCACGTCGCCAAGTATCCCAACCAAGGTCAATAAAGGGTCAGACCCTTTTTCACTTGACTCACGATTTTCGTTAGCACGGAACGGCAAGCACCGCACTCTATAAAAATGTGCCCGACGATGTCTCTCGAAAGAGGGTTTCGCCTATTCTTCAATGATGGGGCGGAAGCCGACGTTGTGAACCTTTTGGTAGGCTTCGTAGGGGAGACGCACGGCACTGCCGATAACTCTGGGACGGTCAGCGTGAGAGCCGCCACGGGCAACCTTTTTTGTAGCAGGATTTAGGTCGTTGCGCCCGTCGTTGTCCCGATAGGGGTAAGGGGCGTAGGAGGTGCGCGTCCATTCCCAGACATTGCCAATCGTGTCGTAAAGACCCCATGCATTGGGGGCGTATTGGCGGACGTAATCCACAGTGAACCATTTGTCCGCAAAGCGGTCGTCGCGCAACGGGAACGGGTAGCCGTTGGGGAAATTGCTGCGCCGCCCGATACGCGAGCCGCCCGGATAACCACGGCTGGTGCGACGCAGACCGGCATCGGCGAGGTTGGCGTGGGCGGAGAAATCGGCGTCGCGGGGGCCAAAGTGAAATGTGGTCGCGGAGCCAGCGCGAGCGGCGTGTTCCCATTGAGCTTCGGTGGGGAGAGTGACGCGCTTGCCAGTTTTTTTGGAAAGCCACTGGCAGTAATCCATCGCCTGCCGCCACGAGATACGGGCAACGGGTTGGTCGGGGTGATTGGCGATGTGGCCGGGAGCGACGTGGTCTTTGCCGGTTTCGACGGTGTAGCCGGTGTCGTGGACGGGGTCGAAGGCGGCGTATTGGGCGTTGGTGATTTCCGTTTCGGCAATCCAGTAGGGCTTGGCGATGCGGACGGGAGAGAGCGGGCGTTCGTCGGAGAAACCGTCGGGGGAACCGAGGGTGACGGTGCCAGCCGGGATGCGGCGGAAGGCGATGGCAGGGGCATCCGGCGCGGACGCGGACGCGAGCGTAAGCGTGAGGCGCGGAAGCTCTGCGGCGGCACCGGCACCAGCGGCGGCAGCGGCGACGGAAGCGAAGTGGACGGGTGCTGCGGTGGCTGTTGCGGTGGCAGCGACGGAGGCCGGTGCGCGGGAGGCGGCGAGGAGCTGGCGGAGTTTTTCGGCGGAGACGGGCGCGGCTTGTGGGACGGGGTTGGCGGCGAGCTGGCGTTTGGCGCGGCGGTGGGCTTCCTCGGAGTTGTAGGTGTTGCCGAGGTAGGCGAGTTGGAGGTCGAGGCGGAGTTTCTCAAAATTGGCCTCGTTCCACGCGCCGCGATACGGGGCGTTGAGGTCAATCCATGCGTAGAGGCGTTCCCATGCTTCGCGGTCAAGCCGCTTCTCGACGCCGAAGTGGCCGCGCCGGAGACGTTGGATGAGTTCGCTGCCGGAGACGTGAAACTCCATCGGCACTTTGGTCTCGATAAATGTCTCGGGGCCGGGACGGCGGACGTATGGGTGCAGGGCGCGGTAGGCGGTGTCGCGCTGCCATTCGCCGGGGCGGTGCGCGATGAAGGACGGGATGGGAAGGGCTTTGGCGTTGGCGTCGCTGTGGCAGCCGACGCAGTGGCGGTCGAGGAGGGGCTGGATTTCGGTCTCAAAGCTGAAGGGGCGTTCGGGGCCGTAGAAGGGCGTCAGTTCGCGGGGCGGTTTGTTGGCGGCGAGGACGCGGCGGGAAACAAAGGTGGTGTTGCTGCTCTCGTGGCAACCCGCGCAGGCAACGCCTTCGCCGGGCATGGCGATTGTCCAACTTTGCATCAGCTGAATGGCGGCACCGTCGGCGTCGAGCACTTGCAGAGCGACGGGGGTGTTGGCGGGAACTTTGAAAAACGCGGAGCCGTCGGCTTCGATGGGCACGGTGCCGAGGATGCGTTTGATGTCCCACGAGGAATGTTCGCCGACGGAGTGGTGTCCGCCGCGCCGCCAGAAGGCAAAGTGGTAGGCGATGACGCGGATGGATTTTGCCGCGCCGCGCGGTATCTCGGGGAGGCCACGCCCGTCATAGACATCGGTGACGAGCATGGTGCCGTGCGGCAGGCCGACGGCTGGCGCGGCGGCAGCGGGCGCGGTGGGTGCGGGCGTAGCGGCGACGACGGCGGCGGCGGATTTGGCGGCGTTGGCGAGGGCGGGTGCGACGAAATCTGGGATGACGGGCGGGCGTTTGCGTGGGATGAGCGGGGTCGGCTCGAAAAGGTTTTCGCCGGGGATTTCGTAGAGTTTGACAAGGTTGTCGAAGCGGTCGGCGAGGTAGATTGCGAAGTTTCTTTGCCCGCGAAGGCGGATGCTGGTGAGGAAGTATTTTTCGTTAATCGGAAAAGGAGTGGCGAAGGTGTAGGTCTGATTTTCGCCTTGGCCGTCTTTGACGTTGCCAACGACGTCGCGCCCCCAGCCGGGGATTTCCTGCACGCAACCGGTGACGCTGGCGGGATAGACTTGGGCGGGGATTTCAAGCTCCGCGCCCTCCGGCCCCCATTGCTTGGTTTTGGGTGCGTGGCGGAACGGGTAGTGGGTGCCGAGGTTGGGGTCAACGAGCAGGAGGCGGCCTTGCTCGGCGAGACCGTGGTGGCTGCCCGCGACGCCGAGAACCATGCTCGGATGACCGGGGACGGGGCGGGCGTGTTTGTAGGCAGTCGGGAAATACGCGCCGCTACCCCAGAGGGCTTTTTGCTGACGTCCGTCGGGAAGCATCGTGAAGAGCATACGGTCGAAGTAGTGCGGCGTGTCGGTGTATTGCCAGCGGAGATACATGACGCGCCCGTCGTTGAGTGTGCGCGGGTGCCAACCGCTGTCTTGCTCGAAGGTGAGCTGGCGGACGTGGGGCGCGGAGGCGGTGGCGGTGGTGGTGGTGGTGGTGGTGGGTTTGTTTTCGACGCGGTAAAGGCTGGAGACTTTGTAGCCGCCGTTTTCGCAGGGGACGCCTTGGACGCCCGCCGTGGAGAAGGCGAGGATGGCACCTTCTTCGGGGAGGTAGCAGGGGTCGAACCACTGGATGCCGCGCTGGTCGTTGGGGGTGAGTTCGCGGGGCGGGGCGGCGGGCGTGGCGAGGGATTTTTCAAAAACGCCCCAGTCGCCATTGGCGTTGACGGTGGCGAAGAGGAAGCGGTCAGCGTCGAAATGCAGGTCGAGGTCGCGCATGATTGCTTTGCCCGGATGGCGATAGATGGGGGTGAGCGCGGGCGCGGCGGCGCGGAGGTTGGAGAGGAGGACGATTTCGTTGTCCCAACCGGTGCGGGTGATGCCGTCTTCGCTGTGCGAGTTTAGCTGCATGAAGCCGACGCCGTGCGGGCCGGGTTTGCGACGGACAAAGAGGATGCGGTCGAAGTCGAGCGCAGGGTTGGCGAGCGCGGCTTCGCGGATGAGTGCGACGAGCGCGGCTTTGTCGGGGGCGGCGGTGGGGGTGGCGGGATTGGCTTTCTCGAGGGCGTCGAGGCGTGCGAGAAACTCTTTGCCGCGTGGGTAGCCCTTTTCGCCGTGAGTGGCGAGGAGGTCGTTGATGAGCCGCCGTGCGGAGTCGGGCGTGTTGACGGGCACGGAGCCATTGTCGTATGCGGTTGCGGCGGTTGCGGCGGTTGCGGCGAGAGCGAATGCTCCGGCGGAGACGGCGAAGATGCGAATGCGTGAAAGTAATTTGTGCATGAACGGGGCTTCAAAACAAGCAGCAGTGGAAAATGTTGCACCAGACAGCAGGAAGCCACCCACCACCGCCCCGTCGGCAGCTGTCGCTGCCCGTGCGCCGTGCTCACTTTTTCAGCAACACGCGCACGTCTTTTTCGCGTTCTTTGGGGGTGACTATTAACTTGGTGATTTTGCCGTTTTTGAGAGTGGCTTCGACGGTTGTCTGGAAGGGGGCGTGGAGTTTGAAGTCGCCGTCCCAGCCCGTAGGCCACGCGGGGAAGAGGTCTATGCGGGTACCTTCGCATTGCATAGCGAGGGATTGTGCGCCTTTGGTCAAAACGCCGCCGTGGTCTTGGTCGGGAATCCAGTCGTAGTTGGGACCCCAGAAGGCGGGGAAGCGCGAGGCGGCGTGCTTGTTGCGGGCGCGGCGCACGAGGAAACTGCGGGCTTGGTCGCCGAGGCCGAGGTTGGCCATGAAGAGGTCGTCTTGACGCCATCCGAATGCGCCGCGCTCGCGTCGGTTGTTGAGGGCTTCGATGCCGTGGGCTGTGTTGCCGTTGGCGTAGGTGACGAGGCGGAATGGGAAGACGGCGTAGAGTTCGGGGTTTTCGCAGTTGCGGTAGCTTTTGAAAACTTTGCCGGGGGCGAGCATGGTTTTGCCGTCACGCGATTGGGTGACGGGGATAGGGGGGAGTTTGTTTTTTAACGCGGTGAGGAAGGCGGGGCGCAGGGCGGGTGTGGCGGCGGTGGCGGTTTCTAATTGCGCGGTGACGGCGTGGAGGCCGGCGACTTCGGGCATGGGGTTCACGCAGTCCCACCATGTTTCGAGAGCTTGCGAGGGCCACATGTGGAGTTTGCCGTCGGCGGCGGTTTTGTAGTGTTCGTCAAAGAAGCGCAAAATCTCGGTGGCGAGCGGGATGGCTTTGTCGCGCAGGAAGGCGGTGTCGCCGGTGTAGGCGGCGTATTCGAGGGCCATCTGGGCGAGTTCGAGGCCGCCGACCCATTCCCATTTGTGCCAGCCGGAGGATTGAAGTTTGTCCTTGCGTTTGTCCCAAGGTGTCCACCCGTAGGTTTTCGGAAAAACGTCGCCCCAGAAGAAAATGCACTCGGGGTAATACGCGCCGCCGTGGGCGAGATATTTTTTCGTGCGGTGGAGGCAGAGCGGGAGGAGGTCGTCAATATACATACGGAAGAGCGGCTGTATGAGGTCGAAGTCGCCAGCGGCGTGCATCGAGAGGTAGGGCAGGCGCGTGTTTTGCCACCAGTAGCCGGGACCCCAGCGACGGTAGTCGGCGTTGCCCTCTTTGCCTTTTTCGGGGACGGTGAAGATGGAGCCGTTGAACTTGATGGGGAGGCGCCCGCGTCCGGCGCAAGCGGTGATGTAGCGTTGGAGGGCGTAGGCGCGGGTGAGGACGAAGGCGTCGTCGGTGTTGGTGTCGGTTTCGCCGTGGACGGTGACTGCGGCGGCGGTGAGTGGTTTGCCCGCGAGGAAGACGCGGACTTGGGCGTCGGGCGCGATGGTCACGGCGACGTGTTGCCAGCGGCTCTGCGTGAGGGCGCGGGGGAAGAGGTGCGTGGTGTCGCCGATGACGACGCGCAGGCCGCCGCCGGGCGTGGTGTCGAAGAGGAAACCGTTTTGGCGACCGGGTGTGATTTTGTCGGCGATGCGCCCGTGGGTGCGGAAACTTTTCGGGAAAATTGCCGCTTCGATGGTGATGCCGCCGGCGAAGGTTTTGCGGGAGGTGTTGGGGAGTTGGAGCGGTTTTTTGGTTTGGGCGTTGGCGTGGAAAGAGACGCTGCTGTCGGTGAATATCGCGGAGGGGGCGTCGTGGGTGACTTGCGCGTATTTGGCGATGTCGGCGTCGGAGCGGACGCCTTTGAAAATGGTGAGGCGGGCGATGTCGCCTTGGAAAGCGGAGGTGTTGTGTTGGTCGTAACCGATGCGGATGTTGTGGTTGTTCGACGGGATGGGGTCGAGGGCGGCGGCGGCGGAGGCGGTGGTGCCATTGGCGATGGCGGCGGCGTCGGTTTTTGAGAAGCGCACCCAGCTGCGGTTTGCGAAATCGAGCCACCATTTTTGGTGGTTAGCGAAGCGCTCGGCGACGGGGATTTTTGCGGCGTCGCGAAGTGCGGCGGCGGTGGCGTCGAGCCATTTTTGGGGCGTGGCGGGGTGGAGGGTGATGGCGGCGATTTCAAAGCGGTGTCTCAGCGCGGGCGCGGCTTCGAGGGTAGTGGCGTTGGCGCGGCGGGCGGGCTGGGCACTTTGAATGAGCGCACCAAACGTGCGGTGCAAAATCGGGTCTTCGCGCGGGTAGTTTTCCATGCCCTGAATTTTGGCGACGAGGTGATAGGCCGATGAATAGGCGTTGCGGTGGAACCAGCCGATGGCAGGGCGAGCACCCGTGACGAGTGGCGTGGTGAAACGCGGGGCGGCGGCGGCGGCGGCGGTCGCGGAGGCGGCGGCTTCTTCGACGCCGACGAGCACGGTGTCTGGCTCCATGTAGAACGCGATAGGCGGGATGGTTTCGGTGTGGCGTTTGCCGCCGCCGTCGTCTCTGGCGTTGGAGGGGAGCGGGGCGACTTCGCTGCTCTGGTTGTCGGTGATTTTCTCGCGCTGCACACGCCACATCTCGTTGGTCGCGCTGGCGGCGGCGGGCTTGGCGGTCTCCGTCTCGACGACGATGACGGGCCGGTTCGCGTCCACCCACAGGCGCAGCGAGACGCGCTCGTCGCCTGTGCCGTATTCGGTGGTGAGCACGCCGCGGTGCGTGTCGAGCGTTTGGCGGAATGCGGCGGCAGTGCGTTTGACTGCGGCGTCGCCGACGCGTACGCGCACCGCGCCGACTTTGAGCACGCGGAAGTTTTCGTCCACGGAGTCGATGCGCGAAATGTAGAAGCGCAGGTCGCCGAGTTCGTCCACCCAAGCGTTGAGGGCGACCTCGCCGTTGCCCAGCGGCATTGTCTCGTAGGTGTTTTTGGAAGGCGTCGTCCAAACGACCTCTGCCCCCGCAGGCGGCGTAGGCGCGGCGGCGGTGGGCGCGGCGGATGCAGCATTTGCGGCGGGAAAAACCGGCGCGAGCGCGAGCAGGAGCGCAGAAAGCGCAGGCGGAAATAGGCGTGGGAGCAGTGAGATTTTCATAGTGAGGGAGTGAAACGGTGTTGAGGAAACGAGGAGAGAGCGGAGACAGGCGACGCGGGGAAAGTGTTCCCTCCGTATTCGCACAGACACCCTTTGTCTGCATCTTACGGGACGAAAAAACGAGTATCGTTTAAGTTTTTGTTTTCTCTAAAATCACATCAATTATCGAAATCACATCGCGGCGGTGATTTCCGCTGAGCATTCCAAAGAGACGAAGCAATTGAATAAAAACGCCAGCGTTGGATTTGTTTATGACAAAGTAACCTGAAGCGTTGGAACTGGCTTTTTTTCCGATGAAGCCTTTACCGTTTTTTAGTTCAGTTATAGGAAAACAAAGGTAAAGCATGGGCTGTATCCTCAATGCTTTTTGTCTTTCTCCAAGAATTATTTCAGCACAGATCTTTGGCTCACTGAAAGGAATTTTATTCTCAGACAGAGCATCCTTCAGATTTTTTAATTCTTCACTTTTAAGGACACTCCTTAAAAAATTGGGCACGGGTGTCTTTTAGTCCCGTAGGGACGCAATGTCGGTAGCACGGGGTTTTAACCCAATACCGTTCAGGTAGCGTGAAAATACGAGAATAGCCTTTGAAACGGAGGGTGCATCGTAGCGCCAACGGCGCGGCTTCATAATAGCCTATGGCGAAGCCATAGGATAATGGGCGGTTTCTCCACTGTGGGCTGTAAGCCCACCTTAACGCAATGGAGGTAGGCGGCGGTGGTGCGAGGGTGGCGTTCAGAACGAAGGTTGAGGCGGGCTTACAGCCCGC
>JAITPT010000082.1 GCA_031289285.1 Puniceicoccales bacterium | reverse complement strand
GTTTGCGCAAGATTTTGAGGCGGATGCGGTTTGCGCTTTCCCGACGCGCACCTTGCGGTGCGTGGAGCGGAAAGAGCAAGCCGCAGACGACCAAAAGATTGCGCAAAAACACCCGCATTAACTGCCGTTTTTAGGATTATGTGCTTTTTGCGTGCTGCACTCCCCAAGGGCACTTTTCCCCGCTGGCTACTTGGCGGCAGCAGGCACGGCAGGCACGGGTGCAACTCCGGCACCAGCGGGTTGCTCAGTCATGACGGCGACACTCAAACCGGGCTTGAGCTTATTCTGCCCCTCGCGGACGACGGTCTCGCCGGGCTGGAGACCCTTCTCGATAATGTAACGCCCGTTGATTTGTTGCCCCGTGCGCACAGGACGCGCCTCGACGGTTTTGTCAGCCTTCACGACATAAACAAAAGAAGAGTCTATGCCCTCTTGGACAGCCGCCGCCGGAACCGTAACCGCATTCTTGCGAGTCTCCGTCAAGACGCGGGCGATGACATATTGGCCGGGCCAGAGCGCACCGTCTTTGTTCTCAAAAGTGGCCTTGAGACGCAGATTGTCCGACGCAGTGTCCACTTGGTTGTCCATGATGTTGAGGGTGCCCTCGCCAAGTTTTTCGGTATCGGAGAAAACGCCGTCGTCCGCGTAGTTATACATGACGGCCTGCACGACGGGCGGTTTTTTGCCGGGCTGCAGGTGCGGGCGAATTGCAGAGAGGTAGCGTTGCGCCAGCGAGAGGACGACCGAGACAGGCTGCGTCTGCGTGACGACGATGATGCCCTCCGTCTGGTTGGCGGTGACGGTGTTGCCGGCGTCAATCTGGCGGATGCCGGTAACGCCGTCGAGCGGGCTTCGCACGACGGTGTAATCGAGGTCGAGGTTGGCGGCTTCGATGGCAGCGGCGGCGGCTTCGATGGCGGCTTGGTCTTCGGCGGTGGCGGCTTCGAGCTGCGCGACGAGCGCTTGCTGCGAGTCGAGCGCACGCTGGCTCTCACCAGCGAGTTTGACGAGACCGCGCACACGGTCGAGTTCGCTACGGGCGTTGCCGAGCAAGGCTTGGTCTTGCAGCTTTTTCGCCTGCGCCTGCGCGAGCTTTGCCTTGGCCTGCTCAAGCACGGCCTTGTAGGGGCGCGGGTCAATCAGCGCGAGCACGTCGCCCTTGGCGACACGCTGCCCCTCGGTGAACTTGATGCTGTCTATGATGCCGCTGACACGCGGGCGGACGGTCACGGTGTTGAAGGCGTGGACGGTGGCGTTCCCCTCGAGCCAGATTTCGATGTCGCCGCTCTCGACTTGCGCGAGCAGCACAGGGACGGGCTTGGCGACCTTGTCTTTGGCAGCGGGCTTGGCACCGACACCCATTCCTCGGAAAACTTTTGCGAAAACGGAGTCGGACTTCCCGTCCCCGGAGGCAAGGTAATAGCCGTAGCCGCCAAGCCCAACGATGTGGGCGGCGACAAGGAGGAGAACATATTTGAGCGGACGTTTGGCGGACATGTTGGAAAAAATGGCGCGTGGTTTTCGCGCCACGTTTGAGACAACGCGCCCGCGCCAATGTTGCGCCTTTGCAACGCGACGGGGCAACCCGCGCTCGCTCGCGTCGTTCACGCCAACTCGTGCGAGACCTCGGCAAACGTCTGGGCGAGCGCGCGCCAATCCTCGCGGGTCGTCTCCCAATAAGCGCTGACGCGGACGGTGCGGCGGGCTTCGGCGGGAGAGAGGCCGAGGGCTTGCAAGACGGGCGACGGACGCCCGCCGTCGAGCGCGGAACAGGCGGAGCCAGCGGCGGCGGCGAAGCCGTGTTTCTCGAGGCGTTTCAACCAGCGGATGTTGTCGTGGCGCGGCAGGGTGAGGGAAACGGTGTTCCAGACGCGGGGGAAATCCGCGCCGTTGACCGACGCGCCCGAAATCTCGCGCAAGACCTCGCGCTCAAAAAAGTCGCGTCCAGCGGCGCGTTCAGCGAAGGCGGGCGCGGCAATCTCCGCCTCGGCGGCGTCGAGCGCGGCGAGCATGGCGGCGATGGCGGGGAGGTTGACCGTGCCAGCGCGGCGGAAGTTTTCCTGCCCACCACCGAGTTGTCCGGCGAAACTCGGGCAGCTGCGTTTTGAAAAAGCGACAAAGCCCACGCCTTTGGGGCCGCCAAATTTATGCGCGGCACCAGTCACGTAATCGCAGCCGTGGAGGAGTGCGGCGAGCTGCGCGGGCGGGAGTTTGCCGAAGGCTTGCGTGGCATCGCAATGCAGGCGCGAGCCAGCAGCGGCAGTTTGCGCACGGAGGGCACGCACGGGGAGGATGCTGCCCGTCTCGTTGTTGACGGCCATCAGCGAGAGAAAGACAGGCGGCGCACCGTCGCCGTCGCCGAGTGCGAAGTCCGCCGCACCGGCGCGGCACGCGAAGACGCGGAGCTTTGCCGCGAAAAACTTTTTTGCTGGCTCGCGCACACTGGCGTGTTCGAGCGCGGAGATGGCGGCGGTCTCGCCAGCTGCGAGGCGGGCAGCCTCGAAAGCGAGCACGGCGTTGTTGGCCTCGGTGGCACCGCCGGTGAACACGATTTCCATTTCCGCCGCGCCGCCGAAACGCGACGCCAAGCGCGAGCGGCAATCCTCAAGCGCATCGCGAGCGCGGACACCAGCGGCGGAGAGCGAAGCGGGGTTTTGCCAAAAGTCGCGCTGTGTGGCGAGCCATGCGTCGCGGGCTTCGGGGCGCAGAGGAGCGGTGGCGTTGGCGTCGAAGTAGCGCATAGCGGGCGGTCTCACGTGGACGGCATTTTGAGCACCCAACCGATGCGCAGCGTGGTGCGCGGGTGGCGGAGCTTGTCGCGGTTGGCGTTGTAGATGTCCTCCCAGCGGGCGGGAGTGTTGTAGATTTTTTTGCTAATAGAGGTGAGCGAGTCTCCCTTGCGGACGGTGTAGGTGGCGGGGATTTTTTTCAGGCCAGCGTTCTCAGGCGGCGGAGGCGCAGCGGGGCTGACGGCGATTTCGGGGAGGAGCACGGAGGGCGTGGGCGGGTGGGTGCTGGTGCTCAGGGCACTTTGCAGTCGCACAAGCTCGCGCTCTTGCGCAGCGACTTTTTGGAGCAGCTGGCTCTTCTCGCGCTTGAGGGCGTCGTTCTCGTTTTTGAGAGAGGTGACAAGCTCGAGGAGCGCGTCGTTGTCGCCCGCGAAGCCCGGTTTCGCGCCGGGGAGACGGCGGCGCATAAAAAGATTTTCAGCAGAGCGGATGTAGGAGTCTGCGACTTTGGCGCGCTGGCTACCGGGGGCGAGGCGGGCGTATTCCTTGAA
Organism: Puniceicoccales bacterium; assembly: GCA_031289285.1. Classification (GTDB taxonomy): domain Bacteria; phylum Verrucomicrobiota; class Verrucomicrobiia; order Opitutales; family UBA953; genus CALNBE01. The sequence goes on along the minus strand of JAITPT010000082.1, from coordinate 1,324 downwards.
ATGGTAAATGGCAGGAAGCGGGTCTTTTTTTACGTTGAGGTAAATCTTGGCGACCTCGAAGTGCGACTCCGGTGCCTCGCCTGCACGCTCGCGGATGAGGGCAAGGAAGCCGTTGCGAGCGGCCTCGGTTGCGACGGAGTTGCCCTGCTGGGCGGCGTCCGCTCGCGCCTTTGCGAACTTCGGGTCCTCGGTCTCTGGCGGCGGAGCGCGGCGCACATCGGGCCGAGTGGAGCGCCCGCAGCCACCGAGCGCGAGCGCGACAGCGACGGCAAACACGAGCGCAAAGGCAAGCGCGAGGCGAGTGGGGAGCGCGTGGAGAACGGCAGCGCGGCGGGCGGCGGTGTGGCGGGATAGCGGAGACATGGCGGCGGGCCGGTGTTGTTCTGAATGCGAGCGGAAAATGCGTCTCCCAAGAACGCGGTTAAAAAAATGGTGCTCAAGAGGGGACTTGAACCCCTACGCCTTTCGGCACATGCACCTCAAGCATGCGTGTCTGCCAATTCCACCACCTGAGCAATGAGGAAGGTCAACCACAATGCGCAGCGTCGCACCCTTTGCAAGATATTTTTTTAATTTTTTTTGGCTCACCGCTTCTTGGACTGGGACTCCGTTTTTTTTGGGCGGCGCGGATTGCTCCACCTGTCGCGGTGGTGGTGTCGCCCATGCGCCTTTTTGGAGTGCGGTGTCAGAGGGCGCGAAGTGATAACGAAGCACCCGCCATCGTGACAGCGACGGCTATGTGGGTGGCAGGGGCGTCTTGCCCGTGTGTGTTGGCGACGGAGCAGCCAGTGCCACCTATTGCAGGGGTGTTGCCCTGAAAGTTACCCACAAGTTTTCGGTGCGGCAGCGGCGCAAAATTTGGTAGCAGCGCCCCAGACACCCGTGATGTCTTGCACGCGTAGTTCGATTCCAACAAAGATACTCCCCACGCCGTTGCGCACATATTCGCGGTCGAGGACTTGCCCGTGCCCGGGGGCTACGCCTATCGGCGGATGCACTTCGCCAATCAATTGTTTGCTCGACTCGTCCATGCAAATCAGCGGCACGTGCGCGTCGTAGGGCATCTGATAGACGGCAAGCACGTCGTCCATCGCGGCGGCAAAAGCTGCAGCGGCTTCCGGCGGGATCCTCCTGTATTTGCTCAGGTGAGGACGCAATTCGTTTTTTTAGCGCGCGCTGAACGGTCATCGTCGAAACGCTTTTAACCTAAAAACGGCGGTTGGAGGGGAAGTATTGCGAGAAGATGTTGTGGCAGATGCGCTTTGTGGATTTGTGAAGGCGCACCTGTTGGTGCGTCGAACAAAGCCAACAAGTGCAGATGACA
>JAITPT010000059.1 GCA_031289285.1 Puniceicoccales bacterium | reverse complement strand
GGGGGGGCGCCCCCCCCCCGCCGCCGGGGCGCGGCCCCGGGGTAAAAGGGGGCAACACAGGACTTGAGACGCAGAATGTAGTTCCGATAAAGTGCCATGCATTTCTTACTCGAAAAACTACGCGACCCGCCACAACCCGCCACAACCCATCGCACCCGCCGTCACGCCGCCGCCAATCCCGGCGAGATTGGCTGGGGTCGCACCTGCCAGGCAGACAGACTGGCAACATCTCCGCATTGCGCCTGTCTTTCCACACTCCATGAAAAAGTTTTTTCGCACACTCATACTTAGCTCTGTCGCGCTCGTTTTGGGAAATGCTCCCGCGCCCGCCGCTGCCCTCGTCGCCGCAAAGCCCGTCGCCGCAAAGCCTGCGCGCCACCCTGCCCCCGCCGCCAAGCCCGCGCCACAGGCAGACCTCGCCACCAAGTTTCGCACGGGTGCCAATGCCCCTATGCGCGGCGTCAAACAAATCGTTTTCGCTGCCCGCCCAGAGTTCGGCGAGCACTGGTATGCCAACTTCGGATACTACGCCGGCACGGGCAAACGCATCGTCCCCCACGACGGCGGAAAACTCTGCCTGCTCGACCTCGACACCAACCAACTCCGCGTCCTCCTCGACGACCCCGCCGGTGCCGTGCGCGACCCACAAGTCTCCTACGACGCCTCAAAAATCCTCTTTTCCTATCGGCGCGGCGGCACCGAAAATTACCACCTCTACGAAATCGCCCCCGACGGCACCGGCCTCAAACAACTCACCGACGGCGACTGCGACGACGTCGAACCAACCTACACCGCCGACGGCAAAATCATCTTCGTTTCCAGTCGCGCCAAACGCTGGGTGCAGTGCTGGCTAACACCCGTCGCAATTCTCCACGGCTGCGACGCCGACGGCAAAAACATCCGCCCCCTTTCCGGCAACGTCGAGCACGACAACACCCCTTGGCCACTCCCCGACGGCAAAATCCTCTACACGCGCTGGGAATACGTTGACCGCTCGCAAGTCCACTACCACCACCTCTGGACGATGCACCCCGACGGCACCCAACAGATGGTCTATTACGGAAACCTCCGTCCGGGCGTCGTCTTCATTGACGCCAAACCCATCCCTGGCACGGGAAAAGTCGTCGCCATTTTTTCGCCCGGCCACGGACGCACCGAACACGGCGGACATGTCGGAATTATTGATCCCGCTAACGGCCCCGACGACCCCCGCGCCGCACGCCGCATCACCCGTGGCAGCAATTACCGCGACCCGTGGGCATTCTCGCAAAACGCATTCATGGCCTCGCGCGACGGCCTCAGCCTCGTCCTCCTCGACGACACTGGGCGCGAGCAAACATTTTTCACCCTCCCCAACGAATGGCACGACCGCCGCTTGCGCATCCACGAGCCGCGTCCCCTCGCCCCACGCACCGCCGAACGCCTCGTCTCCGAGACTACCGACCCAGCCAAAGCCAACGGGCGGCTCATCCTCACCAACGTCTATGAAGGCCGCAACATGGCGGGCGTCAAACCCGGCGAAATCAAAAAACTGCTCATCCTCGAGACCCTTCCAAAACCCATCAACTTCACCGGCGGCATGGAACCGATGACCTACGGCGGCTCGTTCACGCTCGAGCGCGTCGTGGGCACCGTGCCCGTCGAAGCCGACGGCTCCGCGCACTTTGAACTCCCTGCCCTACGTGCGTTTTTCTTCGTCGCGCTCGACGCCGACAACCGCTCAGTGAAACGTATGCAGTCCTTCCTCTCGCTCATGCCCGGCGAAGTCAACTCCTGCATCGGTTGCCACGAAGAGCGCACCGCCGCGCCGCGTGGTCGCGCCTCTATGCCGCCAATCGCCCTGAAACGTCCGCCCAGCCCCGTCACGCCCATCGCCGATTACCGTGGCCGCGACGCCTTTGGCAACCGCCTCGCCCAGCCCACCGGCATCCCCGACGTCATAGACTTCCCGCGTGACATCCAGCCCATCCTCGACCGCAACTGCGTCTCCTGCCACAACGCGCAAAAACGCGAAGCCGGCGTCAACCTCACTGGTCACCGCTCGCCGCTTTACAGCATCAGCTACTTCACCATCACCGCCCGCGCACTCGTCGCCGACGGGCGCAACCTGCCCCAGAGCAATTATCCGCCGCGGACGCTTGGCACCAGCGCCAGCCGCATCATGCGTCTCGCCGACGGTTCGCACTACGACGCGAAACTCACGCCTCGCGAGCAACTCCTCCTTACCCTCTGGGTCGAGACGGGTGCCACCTACCTCGGCACTTACGCGGGTCTCGGCAGCGGAATGCTCGGCGGATACGCGCAAAACTATATTGACCGCCAAGACACACGCTGGCCGGAAACTCGTGCGATGACGCAAGTGCTAAGCGACAACTGCGCCTCTTGCCACAACCGCCAGCGCGGCAACCAACTTGCGATGTCGGCCTCCGACGAGATTGTCCAGCCCCCGTGGGAACCCTTCCGTCGCGGCAACGACGCCCGCCGCCGCTACGCCCGCCACCTCATTTACGACCTCACCGTTCCGGCGAATTCCGCCTTGCTCCTCGCGCACCTTTCCAAGACTGCTGGCGGTTATGCCATCGGCGAAAATGTCCTTTTCAAAGACAAAACTGACCCGCGCTACAAAACGCTTTTGGCGGGCGTCGAGCGTGCCAAACGCCACTTGGACGAGATAAAGCGTTTTGACATGCCGGGCTTCATCCCTCGCCCGCAATACATCCGCGAGTTGAAAAAATATGGCATTCTCCCTGCGACTCACAACCCCGCCTCTCCCGTGAACACCTACGACTTGGAGCAAAAATACTGGCAATCCCTCTGGTATAAAAACACCACGCAAAACGCCACGTCCGCCACGTCTGCTGCACCTCTCGCCACAAAGTAGGACAGGCAGGAATGCCTGTCGGACATTAACCTAAAAACGGCAGTTAATGCGGGCCGTTTTAGGATTAGAAGTTTTCCATGAGAAAGCGGTCGGGGCCGAGACGCTCGATGCCGGGGGCGAGTTTGTCAGCACCGTTTTGCTGGCTGAGGATACAGGCGCGGGCGGCACCGAGTTGCTCGGCGATGGCGGCGAGACGGCGGGCAGCGGCGGGGTCGGCACCACCCGCGAGTTTTACCTCGATGAGCGTGTGTGGTTTGCCGCCGCGCTCGATGAGCAGGTCGGCTTCGTGTCCGTCGGCAGTGCGCCAGAAAAAACAGGCGGCGTAGGGGTCGGAGAGTTTCAGGCGACGCTGGATGTCCTCCAACACAAAGGTCTCCCAACTGGCACCGATGACGGGGTGCGAGCGGAGTTC
>JAITPT010000028.1 GCA_031289285.1 Puniceicoccales bacterium | reverse complement strand
GGTTTGATTTTCAGTCTTCTGTTACGTGCCATAGCCACCCAGAAAATCACCAGACCCGGCAAAACGCCAGAAAAAAATGACCCGTCCCCAAAATAAAAATCAGACCCGTCCCCAAAATTTATGCGGTGTTTCGACACTGGCAATTTTTACGTGTTTGGGCACTCTGGGTGGTGATTATGTCGCAACCTGCTGCAAATGTCCTCGCTGAACGCTACGCCTCCGCTGCTATGAAGTCCGTTTGGTCGCAAGAAGGGCGTGTTATTCTCGAACGCGAGTTCTGGATAGCCGTGCTCAAAGCCCAGAGCGACCTCGGTCTGCCCGTGCCAGCCGAGGCAGTTGCCGCCTATGAGCGCGTCAAGGCCAACGTCAACCTTGCCTCCATCGCCAAACGCGAAGAAGTCACGCGTCACGACGTGAAAGCGCGTATCGAGGAGTTTTGCGCACTCGCAGGGCACGAGCACATCCACAAAGGCATGACGAGCCGCGACCTCACCGAAAATGTCGAGCAGCTGCAAGTCTGGCGCTCGCTAAACCTCGTCCGCGAAAAAGCCGTCGCTTGCCTCACCAAACTTGTCGCCCGCGCCACCGAAGCCCGTGACATCGTTCTCGCCGCACGCACACACAATGTTGCCGCCCAGCCCACCACTGCTGGCAAACGCCTCGCCATGTTTGGCGAAGAGTTCCTGCTCGGTCTCGCCCGCCTCGACGCCCACGCCGAAAACTACGCTGCCCGCGGTCTCAAAGGTGCAGTCGGCACACAGCTCGACCAGATGACACTCTTCAACGGCGACGCCGCAAAAGCCGCCGCGCTCGACACCCGCATCCTCGCCCACCTCGGCATCCCGCGCGGTCTCGGCGCGGTCGGGCAGGTCTATCCGCGCTCGCTCGACTTCGACACACTCTCGGCGCTTGTTTCGCTGGCCTCCGGTCCTGCGTCGTTCGCCAAAACGCTCCGTCTCATGGCGGGGCACGAACTCGCCAGCGAGGGCTTTTTGCCCGGTCAGGTCGGCTCCTCCGCTATGCCGCACAAGATGAACAGCCGCAGTTGCGAGCGCCTCTGCGGCTTCCATGTCCTGCTGCGCGGCTACCTCGCAATGGCCGCCGACCTCGCGGGCGACCAGTGGAACGAGGGCGACGTTTCTTGCTCTGTCGTCCGCCGCGTCATGCTCCCCGACGCCTTCTACGCCGCCGACGGCCTCCTCGAAACGTTTCTGACAATCCTCAGTCAAATGGAGTTTAACACCGCCGTCATCGCCCGCGAGGCGCGTCATTATCTACCCTTCCTGCTCACAACGACATTTCTCATGGAGGCGGTCAAAGCGGGTGCGGGTCGCGAGACGGCGCACGAAATTATCAAGGAACACGCGATTGCGGCGGCGCGTGATTTGCGTTCCGGCAAAACGGAGCGCAACGATCTGGTTGAACGTTTGGCGGGCGATGTCCGTTTGAAATTGCCACGTGAAAAACTTGACGCCCTTACAACTTCTGCCGCCGCGCAAACTGGTGCCGCCGCCGCGCAGACAGACGTTTTTGCGAGCCGCGCCAACGAATGGCTACGCCGCTTCCCCGCCGCCGCCGCCATCAAACCCGGACGCATGTTGTAAGCGGAAAACAACTTTTCCACCCGCAGCATTCGGGAGGGGAGGGGGGGCAAATCCACCGATTCACTTCACCCTGTGCCCGCGCCCAAGACCAACCCCGCCGCAAAGAGCAAACTGTGCGCGAGCAAGAAAGCGGCGGTTTTGCCAAGCAGCGGATTGTGGGCGACAGGCTCGCGCACACGCCAAAACGCACGCCCCAGCGCGACCGCCAGCGGCAGCGTCGCCAGCGGCAACAACACCCACGCGCCGAAACCGCCAAACGAACAGAGCACCACTGGCGCGGCCAGCGCAACGCACAGGTTCGCCACGTATTCTATCCGTGCGAAACCACGTCCAAAAAGCACCACCGTGGTGCGCTTGCCGGCTCGTGCGTCGGTCGCCATATCGCGAGCGTTGTTCACCACCAAAATATTTGCCGCCAGCAAACCGCAAACCAAGCCTGCCGCCCACGCCGCGCTCGGAAACAAACCGCACTGGGTGTAGGCCGTAAAAAGCACTGCGGTGAAACCAAAAAAAAGCACCACAAACACGTCGCCCAGCCCGTTGTAGGCGAGCGGAAACGGTCCACCCGTGTAGGCGAGACACGCCAGCAAACATACGGCGCCGACGGGCACCAGCCACCAGCCGCCCCACGCCACAAGGAACATCCCCGCGCCAAACGCCGCCGTCGCGCACAAGCCAACCGCGCAACGCATAGCACTTGGCGACACCGCGCCCGACGCCACCGCCCGCGTCGGGCCGACACGCGCCGCCGTGTCTGCGCCGCGGGCGAAGTCGCCGTGGTCGTTGGCAAAGTTGCAGGTGATTTGCGTGAGCAGTGCGAAGAGCAACGCCAAAGCGGCGGGCACCGTGTGGAACTCTCCTGTTTGCGCCGTGGCGCAGGCCGAGCCGAGTGCGACGGGCGCGAACGCTGCCGCCAAAGTTTTCGGGCGACACGCCAACCACCACGCACGCCACCAAGCCCGTTCGGGAAAACGCGCAAACATCGCAGCTTCCCCTATTTGTTCAGCGGCGGTGTGCGCCGCCGTGGCTACCCCCGCGCTGCCCACCGCCAGAACGCTGTTGCGGGCGGAAGGCGTGGGACTCGTTACTGCGCATCCGATAGACAATGCGTGCTTGGGTGATGTCGGCGGGGTCCATTTCGACGCGCACCAAATCGCCCGCTATGATTTTGATAAAGTTTTTTCGCAATTTCCCCGAAATGCGTCCGAGGACGACATGTTTGTTGGGCAGTTCTACTCGGAACATAGTGCCCGGCAAAACTTGGATTATTCGACCTTCGAGTTCGATGAGTTGTTCTTCTGGCATGTGTGCGCGTAAGAGTGTGTAGGAAACTGAAAAAGAACTATGACTGTCTTCAAAAGCGCGGCGCGGTCAACCGTAAAATCAGAACGGCGCAAAAACGGGGACGGGCGCAAAACGGGGACAGGTCCGAATATAGGCTCCGGCGCGGTCGGGACGGCGCGACACTCAGGGCGGAAAAAAAGGGGGGGCAGGACTGATTAAATTGGGGACAGGTTAAAATTAGGCTGGTTTAAATCAGACCAAAAACGGGGACAGGTCCGAATATAGGCTTCGGCGTGGTCGGGACGGCGCGACACTTAGGGCGGCAAAAAAAGGGGGGGGCGGACTGATTAAATCGGGGACAGGTTAAAATTAGGCTGGTTTAAATCAGACCAAAAACGGGGACGGGTCTGAATTTAGGCGGGACGGGTCGAATATAGGCTTCGGGGCAGTCGGCGCGTGCGAAACTTGGGGCGGCAAAAAAAAGTTGGCGTGGTGCAAAAATAATTCTTGCAAAGGTGCAGCGGGTGTGCATTGTGGTTTGTCTTTCGTTTCGGAGAGATGGGTCGCGTAGCTCAGTTGGTTAGAGCATTACATTCACATTGTAGGGGTCACAGGTTCGAGTCCTGTCGCGACCACCAGCTTTCGGAAACGTTGTTGAAGGAGAGGTGACAGAGTGGCCGAATGTGCATGATTGGAAATCATGTGTGCCAGCAATGGCACCGGGGGTTCGAATCCCTTCCTCTCCGCCAGTTTTTTCCGCGAAGATGCCGTCTATATCGGCACTTTCGCGGTTTTTTCTTCACTGTTGATTGATGCTGACTTAGAGGCAAGTAACGCCCCCCAAAGCAAAAGATACCAACGAGATACCAATTTGGCGAGTGTGCTGTTGCGAGTGTGCTGTCGTCAATGCCCGCAACTTTATTGTGCGGTCCCTTCATCTTGCGATGATGCCTCTGGCTACCATTTCGAGTTGTCCGCTGAGCAGCTTAAACCCGCCGCCGACGTCCGCCAATATGCCGATGAGCAGACCGACCAGACCGAGAAATACGGCGACACAAGGCGGGCGGCACGGACACGGACACGAACGCGGGTTACTTGTCCGAGTCTGGAGTCTGGAGGCGGCTGTCCGGTGGCGCTGTGTGTGTGGGATGGGTTGACAGGACGCGAGACGCCGGACGCAACGGGAGGGACACTGGACGCTGGGGGCGCGGGCAGGGGCGACTACTGGTGCAGAGTTCGCTTTGGGCGGGAGGGGCGGAGTTGGAGTTCACTCGGCAGTTGAGACCGGAGGCGGCGGAGTGGCTGCGGCAGTTGGCAAGAGAAAAGAGCGGACTGCGGACAGATGGCGGCGTCGGGCGTTACGGAATGAGGGTGGCGACATCGGGGTCGCGAACGGTAAAGCCGTTGTCGAAGGTGGCGACGCGGACGCCGCTACGGCGGGCGAGTTGGGCAAGCCATGCGTCGGTGACTTCTTTGGGGCCGGTTATGAATTTGTGGTTGACCTCGGCGTAGGAGAAGTCGCCCTCAATGAAGATGTGGTCAGGGCGTGCGTGGAATTTTTTTAGGGCTTTCCATGCTTCGGCGGCGCAGTTGCTCGCGTTGCCTACGCTACGTTCTCTGTGCATAACGAGGCGCAAGAGCGTTCCTTCGGTGACAGAGCATGTGGCGAGTAAGACGCCGGGGTGCGCCGCAAGCCATGTGTATGCACGTACGTGATGCACGTGCGAAACCGTGCTGAGGGCGATGAGGACGTTGCCGTCGAGGAGCCATGTTTGTTGGTTAGTAGATTGCATAGACGTCTTCATCGGTGATGGGTTGGAGTTTGAGGACTTCCATGTCAGCGAGTTCGCTGTAAAACCACCCGCCGATGGGCGTTGCATCGGCGAGGCGTTGCTCCTCTGCGATGAGGCGGGCAACTTCTTCCGGTGAGCGGCGGCGGGGCGCAGGCGTTGCATCGGCGCGGGGCGTAGGTTTTGAGATGACACGAGCACGAGCACGAGCGCGGACGCGAGCGGGCGCGGTTTTTGTTTTGGTTTTGGTTGCGGTGGGCATGTGTGTGGTGGTGTGGGGAATGAAAAGGAAAGGCGGGACGGTGCTGAGAGGGCGGGGCAGTGTCAAGTGCGGGCAGGGCGATGAGGACGTTGCCGTCGAGGAGCCATGTTTGTTGGTTAGTAGATTGCATAGACGTCTTCATCGGTGATGGGCTGGAGTTTGAGGACGTTCATGCCAGCGAGTTCGCTGTAAAACCTCCCGCCGATGGGCGTTGCATCGGCGAGGCGTTGCTCCTCTGCGATGAGGCGGGCAACTTCTTCCGGTGAGCGGCGGCGGGGCGCGGGCGTGGCATCGGCGCGAGCGGGCGCGGTTTTAGTTTTGGTTTTGGTTGCGGTGGGCATGTGTGTGGTGGTGAGGGGGATGAGAAGAAAAGGCGGGACGGTGCCGAGAGGGCGGGGCAGTGTCAAGCGCGGGCAAGGGCCAATAAAGTGTCAGACCCTTTTTTCCTTTGACTCTCGATTTCCGTTAGACACGGGCACGGGCACGGGCACCGCCCTTATGGAGCGCGTTGGTTACCTCACACCTCACCCCTCCAACCATCAGGTCAATGGGTGCGATGGCGGAGGGGAGTGCAC
>JAITPT010000280.1 GCA_031289285.1 Puniceicoccales bacterium | reverse complement strand
ATGGGCGAGAAGCGGTGGGCTTTGGCGGTGGGGTTTTCGTCGTCGCCGGTGACGCATTCGACGCCGCCGGCGATGTGGCTGGCGTGGAGGTTTTCAGCGAGGTAGCGGGCGGTGTCGGCGAACTGTGTGAAGATGAGGATTTTTTCGGTGGTGTGTGTTTTTGTGATGAGTTTTTTTAGGGCGTTGAGTTGGCGGTCTGCGGCGGGTTTCCAATCTTTGTTTTCGGCGAGGAGTTTGAGGAGGGTGTTGGTGTCGTCTTCGAGGTCGTGGCGGAGGGTTTGTGCGAAGAGGGAGGAGCGGAGCCAGAAGAATTTGGCGGGTTCTTCTTTGTAGGTGTTGTAGAGTGCGGCGGCTTTTTTCATAAAGTCGGTTTTGCTGGAGAAGAGTGCGGAGAGTTTGTCGGTTGTAGAGATGGGGGTGGTGTCTTCGTCTCCGTCTGAGTTGGCACCGATGTCAATGAGGTCTCCGAGTGTGGCGGCTTGGCCGATGGGGATGGGGAGGTCGTTTTCTATAGCGTGGAGAAATACGCAGTTGCGAATGATGTGCCGCGAGACGGAGAGGAGGAATGCGTAGCCGCTGCTTTCGAGGCGTTTGAAGAGGCCGACGCGGCAGAAGCCGACGAGGCGGCGTCCGGCTTTTGTGAGTTTAGTGATAATTTTTTCTTCGGTTGTGTCGGGGGCGGAAATGGGGGCTGCGGCGAGGTATTTTTGTAGGCCGTAGCGGGGGAGATTGAGCGAGCCAATGGTCGCGATAATAGCGTCGGAGTAGAGGCGGGCGTATTGGTCGGTGGCGTCTTTGGGGTCGAATGGGTATTGCAGGACTTTGGGGGCGCGGTCGGGAAAATAGGAGCGTTGGCCGTCGTGGAAGGTGAGGTATTTTCGGTTGTTAGCGGGGTCGGTTTGGGCGTAGTTTTGTTTAATAAAGGAGCGGGTGCGGCGGACGAGGTAGAGGCGCATAAGTTCGCGCCAGTCATCGGGTTCTTCGCTGAACTCGAATGCTTTGATGGTGCGCGGGGCGGTGTCGGTGTGCGTGGCGGAAAACTTGGCTTCTCCGCCGAGAGAGGCGATGTAGTGGTCTGGCGCGATGGCGAGCGGGAAGTCGTCGGGGATAAAGAGGCGCAGTTGCGCGGAGAGGTCTTTGTAGGTTTTGTTGTAGGGTGTGGCAGTGAGGAGGATGACTTTTGTTTCGTTTTTTTCGAGATATTCGTGGAGAGCGCGGTAACGCATTCCTTCTGGGTTTCGGAGGTTGTGGCTTTCGTCAATAATCGCGAGGCGGTAGCGGCGGAGGCGCAGTGTTTCGTTTTGGATTTTGCTGATAGGGACGATGTGGGCGCGGAGGCCGTAATCGTGGGCGTAACCTTTCCACATTTCGGTGAGATTTTTGGGGCAGATAATCAGGGTCTCGTAGCCGAAGTCGTCTTCAAAAAGGCGGGCGAGTGCGGTCGCCATAATTGTTTTACCGAGGCCGACGACGTCTCCTAAGAGAACGCCGCCACGCTTGTTAAGGTGGTGCGCGGCGACGAGGACGGCTTTTTGTTGGAAGTCGAAAAGTTCGTCGGCGATTTTTTTTGGGATTTTAAATTCGCCGATGCCGCTGCGTGCTTCTTGCGAGAGGTGATAGGCGATTTTGAGATAGATGTGATAGGGCGAGCGCGGCGTCTCGGAAGCCCACGAGGAGTCAATGATTTCGATGAGTTCTTTAGTGATGTCAATAGACCTGTGGTCGAGCCAGCGTTTGTCAAACCAATCGGCGAGTTTTTGAGATGCGTCTTTATCTACGACATCTACGTTTAACTCGCCTTGTTTAGAGAGGCCAGCGAGGGTGAGATTGCTGCTGCCGACAAAGCCGACAAGCGGGGCAAATTGGTTGTGCGCGTTGTCGCGGTAAGCGAGGTAGAGTTTGGCGTGAAGCGGGAACGCGAGGTGGAGTTTGACGGCGAGTTTGCCGTCGGCGAGTTGGAGGCGGAGGCGGCGCAAGGTGCGCTCGTCGGTGTCGGTCGGGAGGCCGAGCGTGAGCTGGTCGCGGAAGTCTTGGGCGAGTTGTTTGCGGAGTTTTGCGGCAGTGGCGTTGTCGAGCATTTTGGCGGTTTCGCCAGTGAGCGCGGCGCGGAGTTCCGCATCGGGGGAGGTGCTCATGCCGATGATGAGGCGGCAGATGCGATGGATGTCAGCATCGCCTTCTGGGACAGACGCGCCGGGCAAGGTGTCAATGACATCGGCGAGGTGGTGCCAGCCGCGCAGATTGAAATACCCCACGCAGAAATCGGCGCGGAGAGGGTGCGCGGTGGCGGCAAAGGCGGCGTTGAGGCCATCGGTTAGGTGATCGATTTGGTTGTCGTAAATGGTTGGCATAGCGGGAGAGCGGTTAAATCGATGGGGTTAAGGGGCAGACCGAAGGTGCCGGTGGGAGTGTGATATGATGCTTTTGACTTCGCGAATGGCGCAGACGCTACGCGGTGGTGGAGGGTGTCCGGCGGGCGTCGCGTGGTGCGTTGTTGTTGGGCTGACGATCATTTGAGAGCGGAATTGAAAGGGCGCGCACGGTGCGTGTATGGCTGGATTTGGCAAGAGTTTTTTTGGAGAGAGTTTTTTGGGAAGGCAGACGGTGGCAATGGCGGAAGATGGTTCCCTCAAGCGACGAAAAAAGCCGTGGTCCCGGCGCGAATGCGCCGGGACCACGGCTTGAAAAGCAAAATGGCGTGAAAGTGTG
>JAITPT010000272.1 GCA_031289285.1 Puniceicoccales bacterium | reverse complement strand
AGCTCGGCGCGTTGTTCAGGTGTGAGTGCAAGTGTGCGTATGGGTCGTGACATACACGTCAAAAAACATACACCTCGGTTTTTGTCGAGCGATTTAGGAGACACTACACTAGGGTAGGCACTGGCACTCGCAACTCACGCCGCACCAATCCTGTGGCTCTGCTGGGCAACCCCGCTGGGGTTGAGATGCCACCTCCAGCACCTACGCAAACAAAAAAGTGTCTGTCCCTTTTTTTTGGGGGGGGCGGGGGCGTGGCTTTGTTGCAGGGACACAGCCGCCGAGGGGGCCGCTTCGCTACACCTCCGGTTATACATATCTCGCCCCATGCGGGGCTGTAGTGTCCGAGTTCCCATTCAAAGTAGCAAGGTTTTCCTCGCGTTCTCTTTCCTCGCGATTGAAGCGGCTGTAGTGTCCGAGTTCCCATTCAAAGTAGCAAGGAACCAAAAAGTGCCTGTCCCCTTTTGCCTGCTTTTGCCTGTCCCTGTTTTGGTTGATGTCGCTGCTGGCGCACTGTGGTTGTAGTTGCGGTGGCGTGTCATGCTTGACGCGCTCGCCGCAAGGCGCGTGTGTGACTATCTCCCCAAAAACACCTTCTTTCGCCTATGCAAATAAAAAAGTGCCTGTCCCTTTTTGCCTTTTTTGCCTATTTCTGGCCTGCCTGTTTCAGACCTGTCCCCGTTCAGTTTGATGACGCTGCTGGCGCACTGTGGTTGTGGTTGCGGTGGCCTATCACGCTTGGCGTGGTGCCGTGCGGCGCGTGTGTGATTATCTCCCCAGCACACCTTCTCCCACCTACGCAAGTGAAAAAGGGTCTGTCCCTTTTTAGAAGTTGAGGGGACTTTGGGCGATGTCCCTTCGGACCAAAAAGGGAACAGGCAGACAAGTTGCGGCTTGCGCTGTGAGTTACAAATTTGCAACACAACGGCATGACATCCGCTGTTAATACCGCGCCTAATTCAGACGGCAAACCCGCCGCCAACCACTTCCCGCCGCAAACCAAGTTCATTCTCGGTAACGAGGCTTGCGAACGTTTCAGCTTCTACGGGATGAAAAGCATCTTGGCACTTTACGCCCTCGGCGTCTTGGGAATGAGCGAGGACGAGAGCACGGAGATCGTGCATCTGTTCGGGGCATTCGTGTATCTCACGCCGTTGTTGGGCGCGTATTTGTCCGACCAAATCTGGGGACGCTATAAAACGATTTTATGGGTTTCGCTGCTCTACTGCGTGGGACACGCGACCTTGGCGTTTTCGGATTTTTCGCCCGACCTCGACTTCAAAAAAGGCTGCTTGTTCGCGGGCTTGGCGTTCATCGCGCTGGGCGCGGGCGGCATCAAACCATGCGTGTCGGCGTTTATGGGCGACCAATTCAAAACGGGGCAAGACGCCGCCCTTGCCCGCGCCTACGCGGCGTTTTACTGGTGCATCAACCTCGGTTCGCTCGGCTCGTTTTTGATTATCCCGTGGCTGAAAGATAGCTACGGCTACGGCTGGGCGTTCGGTGTGCCGGGGATTTTCATGGCGATTGCGACCTTCGTTTTCTGGCTCGGAACGCCGCGCTACACGCACGTGCCGCCTGCTCGCGCCGACACTTCGCGTAGCGGGTTTTTCAAAATTTTCTTTTACGCGCTTACGGGTGCGGGTCGCGTGAAGGGCGAGCCGTTTTGGGCTGCGGCGCGGCGGCGGTTTCCGGCGGGCGAAGTCGCGGATGTCATCGGCGCGTTGCGCGTGTTGTGGGTCTTCCTGCTCATTCCGCCGTTCTTCGGGTTGTTTGACCAGACGAGCTCAACGTGGATTTTTCAGGGCAAGAAAATGACGCCGCTGTTAATCGGGACATACGAGTTTGGGGCCGAGCAGATGCAGTCTGCGAATCCCGCATTTGTGATGTTGCTCATACCGCTGTTGACGCTCGCCGTGTATCCGTTCCTTGGCAAATGGGTGTCGCCACTGCGGCGAATGGGGCTGGGAATGTTCATCGCCGCACTGTCGTTTGTCCTCGTCGGCTGGCTGCAAACGCGACTCGAAGCGGGCGAGACGCTTTCGTTGTTGTGGCAACTATTGCCCTATCTCGTGCTGACCGTTTCGGAAATTTTGGTCTCGACGACCGGCCTCGAATTTGCCTACACACAGGCACCCAAGAGCATGAAAAGTATCATCACGAGTCTTTGGCTTTTGACGATGTTCGTGGGCAACCTGCTCGTTGTCGCCATCACGCGCATTGGCGGCAGCGACGGCGGTGCCAGCGGTGCCGAGGGCGCAGCAAGCGCGGCATCCAGCGAGCGGTTCTTCCTCTACGCGGGCTTGATGGCGGCGACAGCGGTGTTGTTTGCGGTCGCGACTTGTTTCTACAAATACCGCCGCGAAGACGTAGCGAACGCAGGCTAAGCGCGGCGACGCGGCGCGGGGGTTACGCGGGTTTTGTTGCGCTTGCGAGGAGGGTCTCGAAGTGCGGCGGGGCGGGTTCGCGGGCGACGATTTCGATGTCAATCCCCGTGAACCCCGCTTCCACCAACCAGCCGAAGAGCGTGTTTTCGGAAAACCCCAGCCACTGGTCTGCGTAAAGTTCGCGGGCTTTCTCGAAGTCATGTTGCAACAAATCGAGAATGAGCACGGAGCCGCCCGGGCGCAAAATCCGCCACGCCTCGCGCAAGGCCGCATCGGGGTGCTGCGCGTGGTGGAGCGCTTGGCTGAAGAGCGCGAAGTCAACGCTGCCCGCATCGAGCGGCACGGCCTCGATGTCGCCGAGGCGGTATTCGAGATTGGCGACACCGTGCTTCTTCGCCGACTCGCTTCCGAAGGCGACCATGCGCGGCGAATTATCCACGCACCAGACAAATTCGGCGCGGCGGGCGAGCAGCTGCGAGAGCATCCCTTCGCCAGCGCCGAGGTCTGCCACGCGCAGGCGCGGCACGAGTTTGAAAAGCAGCCGCGCCACGGCCTCCCACGAGCGCCCCGGACAATAGTTTTTGCCAAGACGCCCCGCGAGCGTGTTGAAGTATTGCTCGACGCTGCGGCGGCGTTTCTCGACCACGCGGGCGAGATTGCGCTCGTCGGTTTTTGTTTCCGGCTCGCCCGCGATTGCGTCAAACGCGGCGTCGAGCAGCCTGCGTGTCCCGTGCGGAAGTTCTGGTGCCGCCGAGTAAATTGTTTTTTTGCCGTCGCGCTTAACGGCGGCAAGCCCGCCTTGGCGCAGCAACGCCAGATGCGAGGAGATGCGCGATTGGCCCATCTCGAGTATTTCCTGCAATTCGCCGACGGAGAGGTTTTCCTGCGAGAGGAGGCGCAAAATGCGCAGCCGCGTGGGGTCGGCGAGTATTTTTATAGAGTCCCAAGGCGCGGCCATGATGCCGCCGACGCAAGCGCGACAGCCCCGCCGGAGCAACACCAAACCCGTCGCCGCACCCGTCGCCCGCTCAAAACCGCACCCCTACCTCGACGTGAAAGACTGCCGCAGGGTCGGTGCGAAACTCGCCGATGGTGTGCCCATGAGAACGGATTTTATGCTTGCTGTAGAGCAAGGCGCCAACACCCGCACTCAGGTATGCAGCGCGGTCAAAGAAAGTCCTTGTCATCGCCAACGTCACCACGCCCTCGCGTGTTTCCAAATCGCGGTCGCGCCGTGCGCCGGCGTATGTGTCGCGGGCGAGCAGGTAACGCCCGCCTCGGTAGGTGCCGGCGAGTTCAAAGAGCAGCATCCCGTCGCCCTCCACATCGTAGCCGAGGGTGAGGCTCGCGCCCTTTGTTTTGAGCGACCAGTGCTTGTCTATTGTCCACTCGATGCCCGCGTAGGGCAGCCACGACGGGTCGTCCATGATGCGGCTGGTGACGAGCAGACCGCCGAAAAAATTCAAGTTGGCGGTTGGCCTGTATCGCACACCGCCGCCGACGAAGCCCGAGTAACCGTCGCTGAGGCGGGCGTCTGTCGCGGCGGAGAAATGCCCGCCAGCGTTCGCGAGGAGCGACCAATCGCTGGAGATTTTCCGTTCGTAAAACAGCAGAGCTGCCACGCTCTCCGTATCGGCAAACCAAGCGGGCGTCCCCTGAAAATCGTAATCGTTGCTCTGCCACGAGACATTTGCGAAGAACGCGTTCTCCTCGTTTTTGTAGAAATAGCCGACACTCGCCTTGCGCGACCACGCGGAAAAATCCCCGCCGCCGCCGATGATGTCGGCAGAGGTCTGCCACGCCGTCTCCGCCGAGAGCGAAAAAAAAGAAAGCGTCTTGCTGCCACCCGCGCCAGCCGCGCCGCCCGCACCGTTTGCATTGGCCACACCGCTTGTGCTGCCCGGATTCGTCACGTTGTTCGCGCCGTTCGTGCCGTTCGCGCTGGTTGGCGTTTCGGGCTGTTCCGCGATGTCCACCGTCGCCGCTCGGACCTCCGCCGTGCTGTGGAAAATTGCGGCGGCTGCGCAAAAGAGCATTGCGGCGCGTGACGCGGGACGGAGTGTTTTTTGCATAGAGACGCGGTTAAAATGTGTAGTGGATGCGCGGTAAAATGTGCGACGGGCGGACACCCTTTTGAAAAGGCGACGTGGAGCGAGCATTAACTTTATCCTTAAACCAGAATTCCGCCATCGCCCCCCCCCGACAACAAATCAAGCTGGTGCCTGCGACAAGGCGGGCGGAGGTGTGTTACCCTAAGAGCGGCAGTTCAGCGGGAAGGGTTTGCGCAAGATTTTGAGGCGGACGCGATTTGCGCAAGCTCGCGCTCGGCCTCAAACACGCTCTCCTCGAGTTCGTCGGGGCTGGCGCGTCCGGCGTCGCTGTCTTCGAGGCGGACAACAAAGTTAACTTGCGCCTTGCTTTCGTTGAAGAATTGGGCAATGCTTATCGCCCTGAAGCTCCCTTT
>JAITPT010000253.1 GCA_031289285.1 Puniceicoccales bacterium | reverse complement strand
TGTGCTGACTCCGCCATAACCCAAGACGCTCGCTTCCGCCGCAGCGAATAATCGGCGTGTGCGCTCGTCCAGATGTTCCGTCATGATTTTGAAGCGCTGGGCTATCATGTTTTGAGTGTTGTTTTCCATTCCTCAGAACCTGTCACAAAAAACGAAAGTTGCAACGTTTATTTCGTGACGACTCCTAATGCGGGCGGGTTTGCACAATCTTTTGGCCGTCTGCAGCTTGCACTTTCCCGACGCGCAGCTTGTGGTGCATGGAACGGAAAGCGCAAACCGCATCCGCCTCAAAATCTTGCGCAAACCGCGCCGCCCAAAAGCGGAATCCGAGTTAAACAAACGATACCACCGTTGCATTCGGTGTTGACGGCGGCGAGGTTACCTGTCACCAAGCTCAGACCTTCTAACCACAAACTCGTCAGAACCAAACCAAACCAAACCGAACCGAACCGAACCCAAACTCGAACCAAAAATGAACACACTACAACGCAAAACGCGGAATTGGATGCACGTGACCAAATCCACACTCACAGGATTAGCGGCCATCGTTGGCGCAACATCCGCCCCCGTGTCACAAGCCGACCCACAAAACGGCACAACAAACAGTCCAGCAAAAAACTCGCAATACGATGTTGCGGCATACGTCTGGCCATCTTGCCATGACGAGCCGTCAAGCCGAAAAGCGATTTGGGATAAAGGCATTGGCGAATGGGAAATTATTCAAAAAGCGACGCCGCGTTTTGAAGGGCATTACCAGCCAAAAGTCCCGTTGTGGGGATACGAAATGGACGACGACCCGAAAGTCGTAGAAAAATGGATAGACGCCGCCACCAAACATGGCGTAAATGTGTTTATCTATGATTGGTATTGGTATGACGGCGGACCTTTTCTCGAAAGCGCTCTTAACAACGGTTTCTTGAAAGCCGCAAACAATAAAAAGATGCAATTCTATATCATGTGGGCAAATCATGATGTCCAGAAAAAGTTCTGGAACACATATCGCTATAGAGACGACGCCTCTATATTGTGGAATGGTGCTGCCGATTGGGAAAACTTCAAAATCATCACGAAGCGTGTTATTAGCCAATATTTCAAACAGCCGAATTATTACAAGATTGACGGCAAACCGGTATTTGCTATTTTCAGTATAGAAAAACTACTTGAAGGTTTTGGCGGCAGTGTAGAAAAGGCACGCAAGGCACTTGATTATTTGCGGGAAGAAACAAAAAAAGCTGGATTTCCCGATGTGCATATACAGGCGACATTTGGCTGGGGTTCTTCTCTCTCAGATAGAGGCGCAAAAAGTCTAAACAGACAGTTAAACTCTTTGGGCTTCAACAGCGCAACGCTGTATAATATGGGTGGTTTTAACCAAGATTATCTCACCTATATAAAGAATGCCCTCAAAATCCAAAAACAATGGGGCGCGGCATTAGATGTTCCGTTTTTCCCCTGCGCTTCTACCGGTTGGGACGATACGCCGCGTTTTCCCGAAAAAGGAAAAAACGGTAAAGGTCTTGTGCATATCAATCACTCGCCCGAAAACTTTGGTATGCTGCTTCAGAAAACAAAAGAGTATATTGATAGCCATCCTAAGCAGCCAAAACTCCTCGTCATCAATGCGTGGAACGAATGGGTCGAAGGGAATTATCTTTTGCCCGATGTGAAATACGGCTTCACGTATTTGGAGACCGTGAAAAAAGTGTTTCCGCCAAAGAAAAAATAGGTCTGCGGGCGGCGGCAGGGCGAGCGGGTCTCGCCCTGTCTCTGCGGGCTGAAAGCCCGCCTCAACGCGAGAGAGGTAGGCGGCGGTGGCGGAGGGGTGGTGGCGCTTGGAACGAAGGTTGAGGTGGGCTTTCAGCCCACTGCGGGTGGGGGCTGCCTATCCTATGGCTTCGCCATAGGCTATTATGAAGCCGCGCCTTCAGCGCTCCAAGCCACATGCGGTTTCAGAAATGCCCCTCGTGTTTTTGGCACTACCTGAACGGTATTGGGATAGGGGGCAGTGCTGCCGCGCCTATGCGCTTTTGTTTGAGGTTTTGTTGGCGGCGGGGAAACCAGTGTCGTCGGTGAGGGCGAGGAGACGACGGTGGATGGCGGCGGAAAAATCGGAGTCGGGCAGGAGGCGGTCAGGGTCGTCGGGGGGGACGGGGTCGAGGAGGAGGTCAATGCGTGAAAAAGGGAGCGGGATGTAGAAGCCGTCCCAGCTGGCAAGACGCTTGGCACGATAAAAACGCGCACCCAATAAAAAAAGCGGGGCACCCGATTTTTGAGCGATTTGCAAGGGGCCGTTTTTCCAGCTGTAACACGGGCCGCGCGGGCCGTCGGGCGTGATGCCGACATCCTCGTTTGCTTTGAGCGCACGGAGGATTTCCAGCATCGCGGCACCACCACGCCAACTGCTCGAACCACGAATGGCGTTGACGCCCATGAGACGGAAAAAGGCAGTCAGCCACGCACCGTCTTTGCTGGCACTGACCAGCCCGTTGACGGTGTTGTCGGGGACAAAGCGCCGCTTGAGTTCGGGACAAAGCAAAAGCCGGTTGTGCCAAAGCAGGAAAACTCTACCCGGGCCAGCGTCGTGCCATTGTTGTATGAGCGCGGGGTCGCTGCGAATGCGCAAGGTGCGCAGCCAGAGACGCAGGAAAAGAGCGGCGGGCGCAAGCAACGCGTAAAGCCACCACGGAATGCGTTGGACTTTGCGCGGCTCGGGCGACGGCGAGGACGACGCAGACGGCGCGGGCAGCACTGGCGACGGCGCGCCAGCGGGCGGCGGTGTGTCGGCGGAAGACGGCGGAGGCATGGTGGGCATGGTGGTGCGTGGTTTTCGGTTATTCGATTTCCCAGTATGGCAGGCGGGCATAGACGCCGAGGGGGTCGTCCATGACGCAGAGGAAGCCGATGATTTTTGCGGGGGCGCGGAGCATTTGTGAGGCGAGGCTTCGGCGCGGTGATGCGGCGGCGAGATGCGCGGCGACGCGGGCGCGAGTGACGGGGTCGGCGGAGCCGTCGTCGGAAAACAGCGCGACAAAATTTTCCCAAGCGGTGCTCGGTTCTGGCAATTGGCGCACGGTGAAACCCTCGGGCAGGCCAGCAGTGGTGGCGGCGTATGCGACGGCGTCGCGCAGGCCGCCGATGCTGTCAACAAGCCCGATTTCCTGAGCAGCCGCGCCCGCCCAGACGCGCCCCTCGGCGATTTGTGCGACGGTGGCGCGTTCGAGTTTTCGTCCCTTGGCAACCTTGTCGAGGAAGTCGCCGTAGATTTTGTCGGTGTGTTTTTGGAGGACGTCCATCTCGTCGGCAGTTCTGGGTCGGGTGAGTGTCTCGATGTCGGCGAAGGGGGCGGTCTTCACGCTGTCGAAGGAGACGCCCCACGAGGCGGCGAGGTCGCGCACATTTGGGGCAATTCCGAAGACGCCGATGGAGCCGGTGACGGTGGTTTTCTCGGCAAAGATTTTTTTGGCAAACGCGGAAATCCAGTAACCGCCGCTGGCTGCGACGGAGCCCATCGAGACGACGACAGGTTTGCCGGAGACGGCGAGGCGGCGCATCTCGCGCTGGATAACCTCGGAGGCAAAGGCGGAGCCACCCGGGCTGTTGACGCGCAGGACGACGGCGCGTGCGGTCTCGTCGGCGGCGGCGCGGCGTAGGAGTGCGGCGAGGCGGTTGCCGTTGACGACGCCGCGGCCTTCGCCGCCGGAGGAGATTTCGCCCTCGGCGTAGATGATGACGACGGCGGGGCCTTCGTGTTTTTCTTTGCTGTGGCGGGCGCGGGCGTAGTCGCGCAGGGAGACTTGCGTGAAGGAGCCGCCCTCGCTGCCGTCGGGTGTGCCGAGGTCGCGCAGGTGCGTGATGACTTCGTCGAGGTAGCCGGTCTTATCGGCGAGGCCAGCGGCGACTGCTGCGGGGGCGTCGAGAATGCCGTCTGCCGCGACGACGGCGCTCACTTGTTGCGGCGTGGTTTTGCGGGCGGCGGCGATGTCGGCGACGACGGTGCCCCACTGCGAATCAATGAGTGCGCTGCGTTGCTCGCGGTCGTTGTCGCTCATCTTGTCGGCGGTGAGCGACTCGACGGCGGATTTGTATCTGCCGCATTTGACGACTTGGACGCCGACGCCGTATTTGGTGAGGGCTTTGCCGAGGTAAATGTTTTGCGAGACGAGGCCGCGCAGGCCGACTTCTCCGTAGGGGTTGAGCCAGATTTCGTCGGCGACGGAGGCGAGGTAGTAGTCTTTGAGCGCGGGCGATTCCAAGTAGGCGATGACGTGTTTGCTGGGCGCGGTTTTTTTGAAGTCACGCAGCGCACGGCGCAGCTCGGCGAGGGCGGCGAGGCCGGAGGCGTAGTTGTCCGACACGAGCGAGCCGGTGAGGAAGACGCCGCGGATGTGGTCGTCTTTGGCGGCGGCGGCGAGCGTCTCCGTCAAATCCCAGAGGCCCATGCGCGGCGTCTCGGTGCCCGTCAGCTCGGCGAGTGCGCCGACGGTCTTTGAGGCGGGCGCGTCGCTGATGTTCATGCCGAGGTTGAAAACGAGAAATGCTCCATCGGGGATGTGGGTGGTTTTGGAGTCTCCGATGCCGGAGACGAAGCCTGCGAGAAAGGCGGCGAGGACGGCGGTAGCGCAAAAAGCGAGCACGCAAACGGCGACGATGTTACCAATAATGGTGGCGAGCAGAGTTTTCAGGAAACTTTTCATTGGGCGCGGGTTATGGCGGTGTTTTTTGCGTGTTGCCAGAAGAAAGGCATGTTTTGGGCGGCGGCGGGGGCGGGCGTTGGCGCGGGGGGTGGCAAATTTTTATTGCGGCGCGGGGAGCACTCGCCAACCTCCGCCACGTTTTCACTTTTACATTCTGTTTTCACAATCCCACAGCAACTCACAGCACCTTTTTCACCCATGAAAAAAATCATCACCGTTTCCTCCGTGGTTCTTGTTCACGCCGTCGGCTTCCTGCTAATCGCGGGCTGCAACAGCGAGTCGGGCTTCGAGGACAATAAGAACGCCGACAGTGGCATCTACTCCGGGCGCCCCGTCAACCACACCAGCAGCTCCGAGTCCATCGAGGTCGCGCTTCCGCCGTCGCCGTCAACGCCGCCGCCCGTGGTCATCCACAACCCGCCGCCCCCGCCGTCGCAGCCTCCTCCGCCCCCGCCGCCGCCGGTGCCCACGACGCGCACCTACATCGTCAAGCAGGGTGACAGCCTTTGGATCATCGCCAAGCGCGAGGGCGTGAGCGTCTCCGCGCTTGCTGCGGCAAACGGTTTTTCGCTTTCGCCGTCGCCCAAGTTGAAGCTGCGTCAAAAAATCAAAATCCCTGCGAAGGGTGTCCGCGTCGTCGCGGGTGGCTCGGGTAGCGGGACGCTGCCGCCGCCGCCGATTACGCCGATTACGCCGGTCGCGCCGGTCACGGCTCCTGCTACCGGCGATGGCTTCGTCGTCCACACCGTCGAGCGCGGTCAAGTGCTCGGCGCGATTGCGCTGAAATACAAAGTGTCGGTAGCGCAGATTATGGATGCCAACGGCATCACGGACGCGAAGAAAGTTCGTGCTGGGCGTAAGCTGAGAATTCCGGCGAAGACCGCTGGCGCTGGCGCGGGTGCAGGCGGCCCCGTTGGGCCGACGCCGCCCACGCCACCCGTGACACCGCCGCCTGAAGGCGCAGGTGCTGGTGCTGGCACTGGCCCGGGCATCGAGTCGGTGTTTGGCGGAGCGTCCGCGACGGCGACCCCCGGAGACTCGGTGACACCGCCGCCCGACACCACATCGGGCAGCGTCCTCGTCCCCGAGTGACGCCACGCCTGCGGGCGTCGTCCTCGACGCCGCCCGCAACGCTCACGTCGCCCACGCCGCTTGCATCGTCCGCCGCTCTCGCCGTTGTTCCCGCTCCCGTTCCCATTCTCGCCGCCACCATCGTTTCCTCCACAGCCACCACCGTTTCCACCACCACCGTTTCCACCACCACCGTTTCCATCGCCGCCGCCACCGTCATCGCCATCGTCATCGCTATCGTCGTCGTTGCCGCAGCCGCCATCATTTTCGTTTTAAATTTTTCAATGCCATGACACCACTTCTCGAACCTTCCTCAAACATCTCGCCCGCCGTGGCGGATGACTACGAAATGCCGGACACGGCGCTGATGTCCACCGGAGTGCAGCCCTCGCGTTGGTTGCGGGTAAGCACGTTTTTGGTCGTGCTGATCCCGCTGGCGCTCACGGTCACGGGCTTCGTTTTTCTTGCGATGTCTTACTACAAGGGCGTGACAGCGGACGCCCCCGCGCCCACGGCAAAAGACATGTTGTTCTACACCACGCGGCAGCTGATGTGGCTTGTCGTCGCCGTTGCGGTGAGCCTTACGGTGTGTTTTTTCCCCCTCAAGAGAATGAAGCAGTTCACGTGGCCTGCCTTTGTTCTGGTGCTTGGCACACTCGCGGCGGTCTTGAAATTCGGAATAGAAGTCAAGGGTGCGCGGCGTTGGTTCAGGTTAGTGGTGCCGTATCTGGGGGAGGTGAATGTGCAGCCCTCCGACCTCGGCAAGATAATCGTCGTGCTCGTGCTCGCGCTCTACTTCTCGAAGGCGCGGCGCTACTTCGGCCCCGCGTCGTTCGGCTGGTTCAGCAAACGCTGGTATTGGCCGCTGATTTTTTCGGCAGACGCATGGCGCGATTTTGCGCGCGGCTTCGTGCTGCCGTGCCTGCTCTTCGGCACCGTCAGCGGGTTGATTTATTTGGAAAACGATTTGGGCACCACGGTTCTCATCGGGCTGGTCGGTGCGTTGATGCTCTTCATGTCGGGGGCGCGGCTTGCCTACGTCGCCACGCTGGGCGTGTCGTGCCTTGGCGCGTTTGCAGCGGTTCTGTGTTTCCGCCCGGAAAAAATGATACGGGTGTTGACGTTTATGGACCCCGCCGGAACGCGCTTTGAGGAGGGGCACCAGCTCTGGCAAAGTCTCGTGGCGTTCGCGTGTGGCGGGGAGTGGGGCGTGGGGCTGGGGAAGGGCATTCAGCACCAATCCATCCTGCCGGAGTCGCGCACGGATTGCATCCTCGCCATCATCGGCGAACAAAAAGGGCTGCTGGCGACGGGGCTGGTGACGTTTAGCTTTTTGCTGTTTTTCGTGATCGTGGCGACGAACCTCCACCGCGCCCGCACACTCTACCAATTCAACATCTGCTTCGGCGCACTGATGTTCATCGTTTGTCAAGCACTCATTAACATGTGCGTCGTGACCGACATCTTGCCGACGAAAGGGATGTCGCTGCCGTTTTTGAGCTACGGTGGGACAAACCTCGTGGCGATGTATGTGATGGTCGGGCTAATCCTCAATTGCTTCTGCCACTGGGCAAAACCCGAAAGAGGCGGCGGGGGCGAGCCATGAGCGACACGGACGTCGGCGTGGACGTCGGCGCGGGCAAGCTCGCCGTCATCGCTTGCGGTGGCACGGGCGGGCACCTCACGCCAGGTATCGCGCTTGCGGAGGCCTTGCGCGAGCGCGGGGCAAACAGCCTGCTGCTCACAAGCCGCAAGAGCATAGACAAGCGGCTGCTGGAAAAATACCCGCGCTTGGAAACGTTGCCCGCGCCCGGCTCCGGCTTTTCGGTGCGCCCCGCTGGCTTCGCAAAGTTTCTGCTCAACACGCTGCGCGGATTTCTCTTTGCGCGGCGTTTGCTGCGCGAACGCCGCCCAAGCGTGTTTGTGAGCTTCGGCGGATTTCTCACGACTGGCCCCGCGCTGGCGTTCTGGCTGGCGGGTGTGCCGGTGGTGTTTCACGAGGCAAACCGAGTGCCGGGCAAGGCCGTCCGTTTCCTCAAAAAACTCGCCACGCAAATCTGGCTCCCGCCGGATGTCGGGATGCGCGGCTTGCGCGAGGGCGTCCTGTGCCACGCGGGTTTTCCTGTGCGCGAGGAAATCAAGCCGCTGCCAAAAGTAGAAGCGCGGCGGGCACTGGGGTTGCCGGAGACAGGGACGCTCTTGCTCGTGACGGGCGGTAGTCAGGGCGCCGCCGTGCTCAATAACTGGGTGCGGGAAAATCTCGACGCGTTTGCCGCAGCAGGCGCACACGTCCTCTGCATAACCGGGCCGGGAAAAGAAGCGGCGGACAGCGCAACGGCGGATGGCGCGACGGCGGACGGCGTGGCGGAGGCGGATGGCGCGGTTGCGGCGGAGGTCGTGCCGGTCGTGAAGTTCGTCCCGTTTTGCGACAAAATGGCGGAGGCTTTATCGGCGGCGGATGTGGTGGTAGCGCGTGCGGGTGCGGGCAGCATCGCGGAGTTTGCGGCCTGTGCCGTGCCGTCGGTCTTGGTGCCGCTACCGAACGCCAAGGACAACCACCAAGACGCCAACGCACGTTATTTGGAGTCGCTTGGCGGCTGCTCGGTGGTGTCGCAAACGCAGCCCGCCGCGCTCACCGCCGAGGTCTTGCGTCTGCTGGCCGACAGCGCAGCACGGGAAAAACAGCGAGATATCTTGCGCGGCCTACGCCCCCGTTTCGCATGGGAACCGCTGCCCGCCGCCGTCGCAAAATTGTTAGAGAAGTGAGAATAAAAAAACGATTTTGAAACCACGGATGGACACGGATTTTCACGAATAAAAAATGAAGGAAGCCCGTGTGCGAAAATTGGCAGGACGGGAGGGAGGTGGAGTTTTTTTCAAAGTTCAAAGTTCAGATTTCAAGGTTCAGATTTCAAGGTTCAGATTTCAACGTTCAGATTTCAACGTTCAGAGTTCAGATTTCAAAGTTCAAAATCCAAAATCCAAATTTTATTTATCGCTCCTCGTTTTCAAATCTCGCACCTCTGTTTTTTTATTCGTGCCCATTCGTGTTCATCCGTGTTTTCAAAATCGTTTTTTTCCGCACTTCTCCTCCCATTCCGTTCCATTCCCATTCTCAGTTGGAAAATCTCACCCAGAGTCCCCACCAGAGATTGCTCTCGGTGTTACCTCTGAGGCGGGCATCGCTACGCCAATCGCCGTCGT
>JAITPT010000134.1 GCA_031289285.1 Puniceicoccales bacterium | reverse complement strand
TTATTCGTGTCTATTCGTGTTCATCCGTGGTTTCAACCCCGTCCCCCTGTCTGTCTTCTCATTCGTCCCTCCTCCTCCCTCTCCCCCTGTCTTCTCTTTTCCCTATTTTCGCCTTCCCTTTTGGAACCTCCGTCACATCCGCAGGTCTTACGCCGCCGCAACATTTTTTTAACACACATGAAACTAAACTTCCTGAACTTCCCGCGTCGCTTTGCCGCCGCCTTTCTCGCATTCATCGCGCCAATCGCCGTGACCGCTTTTGCCGCCGAAACCGACGGCACCCTGCGCGTCACGCTCCAAGACCGCGTTCCCTTTGACCAGCAACTCCGCGACGAAATCGCCGCGCTCAGCGAGCAGGCCAAAACCGCTCCCGCCAAAACCGCCGCCAAGCTGCGCAACGAAATCAAGCGCCTCGAAGGCATCGCCAAAGAGCCGAGTGCCGACGCGCTCAGCGTCCGCCAGAGCACCGTCTCATGGAAAGCCGCCGAGACCGCCATTATCATTTGCGATATGTGGGACAAACATTGGTGTAAGCACGCCACCGCCCGCGTTGGCGAGCTTGCCCCCACCATGAACGAAGTGCTCACCATCGCCCGCGAGAAAGGCGTCTCCATCGTCCACGCCCCCAGCGACTGCCTCGGCTTTTACAACAACCACCCCGCCCGCAAAAAAGCCGAAAAATACCGCACGTCCGGCGGCGACCCGTGGTCTGGCAACCTCCCGTCCGAGAAAGGTGCCAAGTGGCCAGTCGCCCAACGCGACTCCTGCCCCGAATGCCGCAACCGCAGAGCATGGTCGCGCCAAGTTGAGACGCTCACCATCAAAGACGAAGACTTCATCAGTGCCAACGGCAAGGAAGTCCGCGGCTACCTCCAAGCGAAAGGCGTCAAGAACGTCATCCTCCTCGGCGTCCACACCAACATGTGCGTCATTGGCCGCCCCTTCGGCCTGCGCGCCATGAAAGCCGCCGGCTTCAACACAGTCCTCATGCGCGACATGACCGACCTCATCTACAACAACGTCGTCGGCAAAAACCAATTCGCCCCCTTCGTGAACCACTTCTCCGGTCTCGACCTCATGGTCGCCTACATCGAAACCTACGTCACACCCACCATCCTCTCCTCCGATTTCACGGGGAAAAAACAATTCCGATTCAAGGAAGACACCCGCCCGCGCGTCACCTTCCTCGCCGCCGAGAGTGAATACCGCGCCAGCCTCAGCCTACAAAACTTCGCACACGAGCTTACCCTGCGCGACATCCACGCCGACTTCGCCCTCGGCAAACCCATCATGGAAGGTGCCGGACGCCACAGCCTCGAAAACCTCCAAGCACTCGACGACGCCAACCTCGCCGTCTTCTTCATCCGCCGCCGCGCCCTCGACCCCGAAAAAATGGAGCGCGTCAAGAACTATGTTGCAAGCGGACGCCCCGTGTTCGGCATCCGCACTGCCTCTCACGCCTTCGACGCCAAGGGCAACGTCCCCCGCGACGGCGGTGCCATCGTGGCCTCCAACGACAAAACTGCCAACCTCCTCGCCCAGTGGCGCGGCTTCGACAAAGAAGTCCTCGGCGGCAATTACCAAGGCCACTACGGTCACTTCAAAGCCGGCACCGACATCGCAATCGCCACAGGAAACGAGTCGCACCCCATTTTGAAAGGTGTTGACGCCACGTTCAACAGCCCCAGCTGGCTCTACATCAACAACCCGCTAAACGCCAAAGACGCCCTCGTGCTCCTGACCGGCAAAGACCCAGGCCCGAAAAACAAACGCCAGCCCGTCCTCTGGGTGAACGGCAAAGTCGTCTATACCTCGCTCGGACACTGGGACGATTGGAAAATCCCCTCCTTCAAAAAACTCGCCCACAACACCGTGGACTTCCTCGTCGCTTCCAAAAAATAATTCCAATTCCTCAAACAACACATAACAACAACGCACACCTAACAACACGTCATCATGATTAAACAAACACTCTTCGCTGTTGCCGCCCTCTGCGGCGCAATCGGATTAACCGCTGGCCCGCTCTCCGCGCAGTCCACCATAAAAATAAAACTGCGCTCCCGCGACGCCTCCGACAAAATCACCGAGCGCGTCGAAGAATGGAAAGCCTCCGAGACCGCCATCGTCGTCTGCGACATGTGGGATAAACACTGGTGCAAACACGCCACCAAGCGCGTCGCCGAGCTTGCCCCCTCCCTGAACACCATGCTCAACGTCGCCCGCGGCAAAGGCTTCAAAATCATCCACGCACCAAGCGACTGCACAGGCTTTTACAAAGGCCACCCCGCTTACCAAAAGTCACTCAAATACGGTGACGGGCGCGCCCGCTGGTTCAGCACAGGCTCCGTTGGTGGCGAACCGCGCTTGCCCATCGGCGACCCCCAACCGCCCGACGGCGGCTGCTCCGAATGCAAATGGAACAACAAAATCCAATGGAGACGCCAAATCCCCACCATAGACATCAAACCTCAGGACTACATCGTCGAATCACGTGGCAAGTTCTCCGGCTACATCAACGACGCAGGCATCAAAAACGTCATCGTTTGCGGTGTTCACACCAACATCTGCGTCCTCGGTCGCCCCTTCTCACTCCGCGCCTCCAAATCGCTCGGACGCCGCATCGCCCTCATCCGCGATATGACCGACCTCATGTATAACAACGTCCCCGGCAGCAAAAAAACCGCCCCGAACGTTGACCACTGGGCAGGGCTAAACTTAGTCGTTGGCCACATCGAAAAATATGTCGGCCCCTCCATCCTCTCCAGCAGCATCACCAACGGCAATCCGTTCCGCTTCAAGGAGGACAACCGCCCGCAAGAGAAGAGGTAACGCCCGCGCATGCACCCAATCCTCGAACTCACCCTCGCATTCGTCCGCGCAAAGTTTTCCGAGTCGCCCCCCGACGACCCAAGCTCGCACTACCAACGCGGGCTTATGTTTTCCGAAAACGGACGGATCTTGCGAGGGCTTTTTGCTTTCAACAAGGTAATTGACGACGAAGACGCCCCCCCCGTGCTTCGCCGTCGAGCCTTACGCCAACGCGCCCACATCCTCGCCTTCATTCTCAAAAACCGACCCGCTGCCTCTTCCGACTACGAAAAACTCCTCGACGACGACACCCTGCACGACAGCGAACGCGCCGAAATCCTCCTCGAACGCGCCGCCTTGCACGAAGCGGCGGGCTACAGCGAAAACGTCATCCTCGATTGCACCGCCATCCTCGAATTGCCCAACGCCTCCACCGAAAAAAAGGCTGACGCCCTACTTACCCGTGCCGACGAATGGGCAGAACAGGAAGACTACGCCATCGCACGGACGGACTACATTGCTGCCGCTGCCATATCCGTCACTCCTGTGCAAAAAGCTGCCGCTCACCACGGGCTTGCCCAGACCCACCTTACCGAAGACGAGCCGGACTTCGCTGCTGCCATTGAAGAATACGATGCCTTTCTCGCGCTCGAAGACCTCCCTCCTGAGACGCGGGCGAGAGGGCTTGCCGAACGCGCCGTGCTTTATGAGGCGGAGGGGTTGGTGCGTCGTGCCATAGACGACTGTTCCGAATTGCTCTCTATGCCGGACATCTCTGGTGACTTACGTGCCCGCGCCTTTTTTTTGCGAGGCAAATGGCGTGCCGAAAACGGCGACATCGCTGCCTCTCGTGCCGACCATGCCCTTGTCTTTTCGTTTTTGCCTCTCTGGGCGAACACCAAAACAATTTTTTGGTTACTATTTGGTTTGGGAGTAGGTGGTTATCTACAATGGCGTTTCAACGCAGACCTCCTCTTCATTGCAAAATGTGCCTTTGCCGCCGTCTTAATTTGGTTCATCATGCGCCGTTTCAACCGCTAAAAAAATACCTCCCCGCCCCACCCCCGCCCAGCGTCAGCGGACGTAGCGAGCACGCCCCCCCCCCCCGTCCCCTTCCTATCTGTGTCGGTCCGTGTCCGTCCTCCTGCGCAAAAAAGGAGCCGAAAAAGATGTCGCCGCCATTGACGCACTTAGCAAAAAGGGACAGACCCTTTTTCATTTGACTCCGCTGCCTTGTGTGCATTTTTCGCATTTTTCTGCCATCAAGATTTCCTGCAAACAAGTTAATTTATCGTCATCCCGTGAAGACGAGCTTCCGTCCGCCGAGGCAAAAATCGCACAGAACGGCAAAAAAGGGACAGACCCTTTTTCATTTGACTCCGCTGCCTGTGTGCATTTTTCGCATTTTCTGCACATAAAGATTTCCTGCAAACAAGTTAATTTATCGCCATCCCGTGAAGACGAGCTTCCGTTAGCTGAGGCAAAAATCGTGCAGAAAGCATAAAAAGGGACAGCATAAAAGGGGACAGACCCTTTTGCCTGACCCTTTTTGCCCTTTTTCCATTTGTAAAAAAGGAGCCGAAAAAGATGTCGCCGCCATTGACGCGCTCGGCGGCATCTGACATATAAGCACTATGCCGTCCGCACCCGCGACACCAGCACCCATGACACACGACTCGCCCGATTTTCGCGCACACCAAAAACAACTCGCCACCGCAGTCGAAGATGCCCTGCGCCGCCTCACGCCCGCGCCCGATACGCGCCCCGCCGAACTCCACGCCGCCATGCGGCACAGCCTCGAAGCCGGCGGCAAGCGCCTCCGCCCTATCCTCTGCCTCGCCGCCAACGCGCTCTTCCCTTCCGCGCTCGACCCGCTCCCCGCCGCCGTCGCTGTCGAGTGCCTCCACACTTACAGCCTCATTCACGACGACCTGCCGTGCATGGATAACTCCGACTTGCGTCGCGGTCTCCCCACTTGCCACAAAAAGTTTGGCGAGGCCACCGCGCTCCTCGCTGGCGACGCCTTGCTCACTCACGCGTTCTGGCTCCTCGCCGACGCCTACCGCGACGCGCCCGAGGTGGCGGCGGGTCTCGTGCGCGATCTCGGCGACGCGGCGGGTTCGCAGAAACTCATCGGCGGGCAGGTGGAAGACACCATCGGCGAACGCGGCGAACTCACGCCCGAACGCCTCGACTACATCCACCGCAACAAGACTGCCGCCCTCATCGCCGCCGCTATCACGATGGGCGTCCGCCTCTCCGCCGCGCCCGAAGGCTCGCTCGAAAAAGCCCGCGAAATCGGCCTCAACGCGGGTCTCGCATTCCAAGTCATTGACGACATCCTCGATGTCACCAGCGACGCCGCCACGATGGGCAAGCCTGTCAACGCCGACGCCGAAAACAAAAAAGTGACCTACCCGCGTCTGCACGGTCTCGAGGCCTCGCGCGCCAAGGCCCGCGCACTTACCGACACCGCCGTGCGCCTGTGCGCAGAGCTTGGTGGCGACAACGCCTTCCTCGTCGCCCTCCTGCGCGGCATGGAAAGCCGTGTGAATTGAACCC
>JAITPT010000115.1 GCA_031289285.1 Puniceicoccales bacterium | reverse complement strand
GGCGTTCGTAATCGTGAGTTTCGCAAGGTCGGAAAACGCCGTGCCGACTGCAACCGCGCCGCCTGTTTTCGTAAGCGTGAGGTCCTTGTTGCCGCCCGTGAGCGTGCCAAACGTGAAGTCGGAGCCAGTTAGCGTGGCGTTGCCCGACAGCGTGAAGCCGCCTGTGTAAGTTTGGGTGCCGCTGGTGGTGACGGTGCCAGAGACCGTGGCGAGACCGCTGACTTCGAGGCGAACATCTTGCCCACGGGCACAATCACGCTCGGACGCAAGGGCGAAAAACTTGCGCCCATCGGCTCGCTCAAATCTGCCGGCGCGGTGGCCGTCACCGACGGCACCACGGCGGGCGTCCAGAACACCGAAATCATGCGCCGCGCCCTCGAATACGCCGCCATGTTTGGGCTTGTCGTGCTCGACCACTGCCAAGACAGCAGCATGACCGCCGGTGCCGTCATGCACGAAGGCGTCTGGTCGGTGCGGCTGGGGCTGCGCGGTTTTCCTGCCGCTGCCGAGGAGATTGTCGTCGCCAGCGACATCTTGCTCGCCCGTCTCGCGCACCGCGAATTACTGGGCGGCAAAGACGAAAACATCCGTGTGCGCATTCACCTCCAACACATCACCTCTGCCAATTCGCTGCGCTTCATCCGCGACGCCAAAGCGGACGGCGTGCCCGTCACTGCCGAGGTTTCTGCCAACCACCTGTTGCTCACCGACGATTTGCTGCGTGGCTACGACACCAATCTCAAACTCGCGGCTCCTCTGCGTTCGGAGACCGACCGCCTTGCGCTTCTCGCCGCCTTGCGCGACGGCACGCTCGACGCCGTTGTCTCCGACCACACGCCTGTCACGCCCACCGAAAAAGACTGTGAGTTTGACTACGCTCCCTTCGGTTCGATTGGGCTGGAAACTGCGTTGGCGGCGACAATCACCGCCTTTGCCCAAGCGACGCCTGAGGACATCCCGCTGCCGCTCATTGTGGAAAAGCTCACTGCCTCGCCAGCGCGGGTGTTGGGCTTGGATTCGGGCACGCTCGCGGTTGGCAAGCCTGCGGATGTCGTGATTTTCGACCCCGTCGAGGAATGGGTTCCCGGCGAAACACCTTTTTTCAGTCGCTCCTCAAACTGTGCCCTCCGTGGTCACAAACTACGTGGCCGCGTAAAAACCACCCTCGTCGCTGGCAAGATAGTCTTCGACAACGGGCAAATCTTTGAGCGCGAAAACCGCGAATGACGCCGTTTTCACAGACAAGATTGTCTGTGCCACACTACGCGCCGACACCGCTTTCGCCGACACCGCGACCACAACGGTTGCCCGTGTCTTTCTGCCGTTTTGAAAGCGGTGTCGCCGGACGCTTCGTTATCACTCCGCGTCCTCTGCCACCGCACTCCAAAAGGGCAAAGGGTCTCCTCACTCAGACGCACCGAGACAAATCCCAAAGCCCGACTTCCATCGAGAAATGTTCCCCTACCTACTTCCCCTTCGCCTCGGGTTCGGTGAGGGCGATGTGGAGGTCGCGGAGCTGCTTGGGGGTCACGGGGGCGGGAGATTCCGCCATGAGGTCCTGACCTTTTTGCGTTTTGGGGAACGCGATGATGTCGCGGATGCTGCTACGCCCAGCCAACATCGCCACTAAGCGGTCGAGACCAAGGGCGATACCACCGTGCGGCGGCGCACCATACGAAAACGCTTTCAACATGTAGCCAAAACGACTCTCCACGACATCCGCCGGAATTTTCAGCACATCCTCAAAAACGTGTTTTTGCATTTCGGGGTTGTGAATGCGGATGGAGCCGCCGCCAAGCTCGACGCCGTTGAGCACGATGTCGTAGTGCTGGCCACGCACCTTTTCCGGCGCAGTCGCAAGCAGCGGTTCGTCCTCTTTTACTGGCGCGGTGAACGGGTGGTGGGCGGAGAGAAAACGTTTCTCCTCCGCGTCCCAGAGCATCAGCGGAAACTCGATTACCCAGAGAAAATTAAACTTGTCCGGCGGGATGACTATCTTGCCGCGCTGGCGCAAATACGCAGCGGCCTCGAGCCGGATGCGCCCCAAAATCGCACACGCCTGCTCCCAAGGCGCGGCTGCGAAAAACACGATGTCGCCGTCCTCGATGTTGAGCCGTTCTTTGAGCACGGCTTTTTCGTCGTCGGAGAAAAACTTCAGGATGGGCGACTTCCATTCGCCGTTCTCGGATTTGATGAAGGCGAGACCTTTTGCGCCAAGCGTCTTGGCGATGTTTTCGAGGTTGACCAGCTCGCCCTGCGTGATGTCCGCAAAGCCCTTGGCGTTGATTGCGCGGACGACTCCGCCTGAAGAATTGGCGATGCTGTTAAAAACCTTGAAGCCGGAGTTTTTGAAAAGATCGGTGAAATCCGTGATTTCGATGTCGAAGCGCGTGTCGGGTTTATCCACGCCGTAGCGGTCCATCGCGGCTTGGTAAGACATGCGCGGAAAGGGCGTCGGGATGTCTATGCCGAGAACACTTTTCCATGTCGCTGCAAGCATTTTTTCGACGAGCGCATACATGTCCTCGCGTTCGATAAACGACATCTCGATGTCAACCTGCGTGAACTCGAGTTGGCGGTCGGCACGCAAATCCTCGTCACGGAAACAACGCGCCAGCTGGTAGTATTTCTCAACGCCCGCGACCATGAGCATCTGTTTGTATTGCTGGGGAGATTGCGAGAGGGCGTAAAAAGAACCGGTCGAGAGGCGGCTGGGCACAAGAAATTCGCGCGCGCCCTCCGGCGTAGATTTGAAAAGCACGGGCGTCTCGACTTCGAGAAAACCCTCGTCTTCGAGCGTGCGGCGGATGGTGCGGGCGGCAAGAGCACGGGTCTTGACAAGGTTGAGCATACGCGGGCGACGCAGGTCGAGGTAGCGGTATTCGAGGCGCAAATCCTCGCCAACTTTGTCCGCCTTGTCGTCCTCCATCGGAAACGGAAGCGGCTGGCAAACGTTGTGGATGACGAGACTCTCGGCGACGACCTCTACCTCGCCCGTGCCCATTTTCGGGTTCACGGTGTCGGCATCGCGGCGGACAACCGTGCCCGTGACTTGGATGACTGACTCGTCTTTGAGCCGGTGGGCTTGGGCGTGAATTTCGGCGCGCTCCGGATTGAAAACGATTTGGGTGATGCCCTCGCGGTCGCGCAAATCTACAAAGCGCACCCCGCCGAGGTCGCGCACGGTGTCCACCCAACCGATGAGCGAAACTTGTATTTTTGCGTCGGCGTCCGCGACGGCGAGGCTGTTGCAATGGTGTGTTCGGAGCATGGAAAAAAGGCGCGGCAAGGTAGCCACAGCGCAGGACGCGGCAAGGGGAAAATCCGCAGGCGAGAGCGGCGACGACAACGGCGGACGCGGCGGCGGTGGGCGGCGGACGGGTTGAAAGGTTGAAGGTTTGCCAGCTGCGCGTGCGCCCGCCACTGTCGCGCCCATGCGTCCGCTCTTCTATCCAACTGAGTCTGCCCATTTCCAAAAATTGCTCGCGAGCTTTCACGGGAAACGGGTCGCCGTCATCGGCCACCTACGCCCCGACGGCGATTGCATCGGCTCGCAAGTCGCGCTGTGCCGGATTTTACGCAGCCTCGGCACCGACGCAGTTTGCGTGAACGGCCACACAATCCCCGCCAACCTGCAAGCCTTCGTCGGCGACACACCCTTCGTCTTGGCGAACAACTTCACGCCAGACGGGCACGAGGCACTCTACACCGATTGCGCCGACCTTGGCCGCGCTGGTGACACGCTCGCCGCCCTGTTTCCCGAACCCGCAGCCAACATAGACCACCACATCTCCAACACCCGCTTTGCCCGCGAGAACATCGTCCTGCCCGATGCCGCCGCAGTCTGCGCGATGCTCGCCGCCTTTGTCTCCGACTCCGCAATCGCCATAGACGCCGTCACCGCACAAGCCCTCTACACGGGCATTGTGACGGACACCGGCCAGTTCAAATACCCCTCGACGACGCCTGAGGTGCTCGAAGCCGCCGCCGGTTTGCTGCGGCGCGGCGCGTGTGTCCGCACCACGACCGACGCACTCTACGAGCACAGCACCTTCGCCCAAAACGCCCTGCTGCAACGCTTCCTCGCTTCGCTACGCCTCGAGCACGGCGGGCGCGTCTGCATAGGCGAGACGCGCTTGGTGGACTTCGAGCAGACCGGCACTTCCAGCGACGACACCGAGGACTTCAACGACTACCCGCGCTGCATAGACGGCGTGGACATCGCCGTCACGCTCGAGGAGCAACGCACCAGCGTGAAGGGCAGCCTCCGCGCCAAAGACGGGCACCTGCGCATGGATGTGCTCGGCAAAGCACTCGGCGGCGGCGGCCACGTCTGCGCCGCAGGTTTCCGCCTGCCCAACGAAACCCTCGAAAGCGCCCGCGCAAAAGTGCTCGCCACCATCGCCACCCACCTCGAAAACCTTTAGCGAGGTGGTGACTTTTTTTGAAGGGGGCGAAACGAGCGCGACCCTTATGGAGTGCAGTGGCAGAGGAGGCGAAGTGATAACGCAGCACCCGCCGACACCGCTTTCAACGCAGCAGAAAGTGTCGGCAGTGAGCGTGACAGGGAGCAGGGCAGGGCAGGGGAATGCGGAAAACCCATTGATAAAGCGCTGATAACCCCCGTAGCACCGGAGGGCGTTTTCCAGTATTATCAGTGCGCCTTCCGCATCAGCGGCGGGCGTGGCGGCAAGGGCTTCTCCCCTTTCGCCACCGTCAGTCAACCAGAGAAAAACACTCAGTCAAAAAAGTATTCCCAATGAAAAAAGACTACACACTCCGCCGCGACAACGCGGCTTCCGTAGCGGACGGCACACTTGCGCCGACCGCCGCATTCCGCAAGGAACGCACAAAACTCAGGGCAGCACTCGTCGCCGCCGCCACAGTTGCCTTCGGCACCTTGGCGACACAAAGCCTCCTCGCTCAGAACGCGAGTCAGACTCCGCCCGACGACACCGTTCGCCAACAAACGCCGCCGACCGCTCCCAGTGCGAACACGCGCCGCGCACCAGTCCGCAAACAAGCCGCGCCAACAAACGCCGACGAAGAGAGAAACTGGTTCGTTGACGGCGGCTTGTTAATCTACGCCAGCGACATCACCGCCGTCGGGTTCAACTTCCGCGGCGGTTACTACCTGCGCCCCGAAGACCGACTCGTCCTCGACATTGGCGTCGGCTTCGACGTTGACCCGAAAGTCACTGGCCACTTCAGCTACCGCCCTGTCGGCGGCGGAGCGTGGCACTACGACGGAAAAATCCAGATAAACCACACCATCGTTCCCGTCTTGTTTGCATGGGAACATGAGTGGCAGCTGAGCGACAACTGGTCTTGGCGTCTCGGACCGACAATCGGCTTCGCGAGCATCTCCGGCAAAGAAGAACGCTCCCCACACGTGGTAAATGCCTCTAATGTTTTCCGCTCGGCAAGCGGTGCTGCCGGCTTGCTTGGCGTGTCCGCCGGCGTCCATTGGAACTTCGCAAAAACCGAAACCGTCCACTGGTATGCCGACCTATCCCTCACCGCGCTGGGGGCGACCGATGTCAAGCTGAAAGCACTCGACGAAAAAGTGAACCTAAGCGGTGCCCGCATCGGCCTGTCCGTGGGCGCACGGTTTTAACCTAAAACCGCCCGCATTAACTGCCGTCTTTCACAGTCGTCCCATAGCATCGAGAGTATTTGGGATGGTGTCTGGTGGCTGCATCTAAACCCCAACGGGGTTTCCCAACAAAGCCCAGGGTTGGCGCGAAAGCGCCTACCCTGGGTAATGCCCCACACACACCACAACCCCAAAGGGGTTGCCCAACGGAGGTGCAACAGGCTGATGTCCGCGACGTTGGGCAACCCCTTTGGGGTTGTGAGAGGGGTGTCCATCTAACCCAGGGTAGGCGCTCGTTCCTCGCGCCAACCCTGGGCTTTGTTGGGAAACCCCGTTGGGGTTGTGAACCAGCGCCGCTCAGCAAAGCAAGAAAGCACCCCCCCCCAAAAAAAACAAACTTGGCGCGTTGATTTGGAGAGAGTTCGGAATTCGTTTCCACTGCTATGGGACGACTGTGGCCGTTTTTAGGTTTAACCACGCTCCTGCTACATCCCCCGCTTTCGCGCCGCCGCCAAGGTGTCCGCGCAAAGCGGGGGACATTTTTTGGCCTCTTGCGTCATTGATTTTTGACTGATAAAACCCGCAGTCTCTTTGATGTTTTGAGTGTATCATTAGCGCGTCGTCCGCAGTAGCGGCGGCACGGCGGCAAAGTTTCTCCCCTCTTGCCGCAGTCCGTTCAGGGAGAAAAACACTCAGAATAGAAAGGTATTCCCAATGAAAAGAAACTACACATCAACCCGACGCGCCCGTAGCGGCAGCGTCCTGTGCGCACTCGCTGCGCTGGCTCTCCACGCCGTCGCGGGCGGCGTCGCGCCTCTCTCGCTTCATGCACGAGAAAGCGCGGCACTCGCGACGGATTACACCGTCTCCGAAGCTCCCCAAGGGTGGAAGGGCGAGAACTGGCAAGCTGGCGGATGGACTGCCATCAACATAAAAAAACCTGAACTGTCCGGCACTACCGTCGTCCAACTCGGTTTCGACATCGTCTCGCCCTACAACACCAACGTTGGCCCCAACTTTTTGTTGAGGCTCAAAATCGCAGGGCGTTTCGCCTTCCTCACGAACTCACCAGGAATCGCCGCCCAAAAAACCGACGTAATCTTGATGCGCAAAAAAGGGACAGTCTTCGAGGCGCTTCTCTCGCGTAGCGGAGTGCTCACCGACGCGACTGTTGACTACGGCAAAGAGACCGTCCACTACTCCGCTGGCGACCTCAACCCCAGCAACGCAAACGACCCGCGTTTCACCTCCATTCGCTTTGTGCCGAGCACGGACGACCCGACCCTCGCCGCCAATGCGCCCGAACAATGGGAACCGCTCTCGCTGGATAGGCCCGCTTACACCGACGGCAGCGGAAAAAATTACAACGTGGCATACTGGTCGCAGGCAAAAGAGAAAATCGTGGGCAAAGACGCCATCGTCAGGATTGGCTTTGACCACATGTCCGAATACGCCGACAAGAAAAACAGCGGACAAAATTTTCTCTTCCGCCTCGTCTTCAAAAAGGGGACGGTCTTTCTCTCCAACGATGCAGATGTCGCCGTGCGCAAGAGCAACGTCACTATCTTGGAGCGAAAAGACGGTTACTTTGAGGGCAGAGTTTGCGGGCTGGGAGAATTACAGGAAGCAGCCGTAGATTTCGGTGCCGGGACGCTCGCTTACGGACAGGGGACGTGGCTGCTAAACAAAAAAAACGAGGCCGACGTTCGCTTCAACAGCCTGAAAATCTTCCCCCAAACCGCCACAAAACCCGCGCCCCAAAACACGCCTGACACCGCGCAACAAGCGAACCCAACGCCCGCAGCTGCGCCGCCAACGGGAACGGAGTTTTCCGCACCGCAGTATTACAAGGGAAACAACTGGCACGTCGGTGCTTTTACACGGACAGAAGGGCATAAATTAGAAAAAGGCGCAACGCTCCGCTTGCACTTCGACACGTCGTCATGCTACACAAAAGACGACGAGGTCAGGTTTCTCCTGCGCGTTGTTTTTCAAGACGGCAGAACGCTCTATGCCTCCAACAACGCAGAAGTAGTCGCCGCCTCTCGACGCAGAAGTGCCGTCAAGATGACACTCAACAGAGAGGAGCGTTATTTTGAATGCACACTCGAAGACCACGCCAACAGCAGCGGAGTCGTCCGCGAAATCGCCGTGGACTTTGGCGAAAACACAAGCCACCTCCCAATAGCACTAAATACAAAAAACAACAACGACCCACGCTTTTTTAAGTTGACCATCCTAAACAAACAATGAACCTTCGCGTCCGTAGATTGGCGTTCTTTTTGCTTAAAAAAGTCGCCAGTCTGCGGATGCGGAACAACTCCTCGCTTTTTAACTATCCGAAACTCTAACCTAAACCGAAACCACACAACATGATGAAAATCACAAAACAAAACCTGCTCACCGTGGCAGGCATTCTCCTCGTGGCGACCGCCACGCCCTGCCTCACCGCCAGCGAAAGCATCTCGGCGCGCCATACCCAGCCCGCAGGAAAAACCGCCGCACCGCCCGCAAACCCGCGCACCACCACAAAAGAAGCAACGCTCGGGATACGCTCCGTAAAAGTGGACGGCTATAAGATTATCGTCACAACCAGTGCCGGCCTAAAAATAAACTATCAAATCCGTGGCGTCTGCTTTTCCAGCGACCGCGACGGCCTACTGTTTTTTGAAAACTTTGACAAAGACTTAGAGCTGCTAAAAGCACTTCACGCAAACTCGATAAGAACGTTCCGACCTCTCGCCGCGTATAAAAAAGGAACAGAAAAAGTCGAGCTGGATTATGAAAAAACAAAGTCCATGTTAGACAAACTCGCCGCAGCGGGAATTTCCGCTACCATCGGGTTCGACTCGGCGCGGGACATCGTCGGCGGCAACCGCGACGACGCGACAAACCGCGTCTTCGGAAAAGCACTCTACAAGGAATACATCACCGCCTTCGCGGAGCACCCCGCCATCTTCGCATGGGCATTCGGAAACGAATACAATTATCACTACGCAGACTGGTTTGGTGGAAAAAAAGAAAAATGGCTCGCCATCCTCGCCGACGCAGCTAAAAACGCAAAAACGTTAAGCTCGCGCCCCGTCGCAGTAGTTCACGGCGAACTCCCAAGCGAAAAAGAATTGCTCGAATATAACAAAATCAAAGGCTTAGACTTTGTGATGTTAAATGTCTATCGCGGAGCGAGTTTCTACGGTTTATACAAAGACTGGGAAACACGGACAAAGAAAACAAAAACAAAAATGCCACTCATTCTCGGCGAGTTCGGACGCTCCTCAAAACGCGCAAGGGAACTTGACGCAAGCGCACTCCAGAGAGAATGGATAAAAAAACTATGGCTCGAAATCGAGTCACACTTTGGCGGTTCCGGCGTGAGCGCAGGCGGCTACTTGTTTTCTCTGAAAGACGAGGCATGGAAAGGCAAAAGCAACTCCGGCCCAAATATCGGAATCGAAAACAGTCTCGGCGTATTCACAGAAGACCGACAGCCCAAAGAGGCAGCAAAAATGTTGATGCAGTTGTGGAAACAAAAACAATGAAATGAAAAAACTACGCGAACAAATCAAACGGCTCTATTTGAAGGCACCAACTTGGGTGTCGCTGGCTCTGTCAATCTGCGTGTTGACCGCCGCCTGTGTAATCTTTCTTCTGCTGCTCCGAAGTCGCGAATACGACGCCGAAAAAATGCGCCGCCAGACGCAAGCGCGAAATGCCTCAGCAGAAGCGCACGCAAAGCTCGCCGCCAACGAAGTTGAAATACTCTTCGCCGATGTAAAAGTCGCTTTGGAGCGAACGCTAAAAACTGTCCCAATAGAAGCCGGACACCTCTTTTTAGAGCAATGGCGCGAGCTTAATCCATTTGTCGCCTCGGCTCTATTAGTGAACGAGCAGGGAATGCTGGAAGCCGGAAAAGACTGGCCAAAAGAAATGGCAGACGATTACCGCGAAGCCTTGAAATCAAAAGAAGCTGTCGCCGCTCAAAAAAAACTTTCCCCAGCTTTTGTAAATCGGCTGCGTGAAACGCCTTGGCACGTCGGCGCCGCTCCAGAAAAATCTCCGCCACAATCCGCCGCACCCGCCGAACAACCCGCATGGCAAACGCTCCGCAAGGACGTCCGTGAAACCGCCGAAAAAGACCCGTTTTCCACGCCGTCCGGTGCCGAATTTCTGCCAAAAACCGCCGCCGGAAGCACAAGTAACTCACTTCCAAGCAACAATTACACGCGAGAGGAAACTTGGCGCGAACGACGGCTGCGCCTCGGTATTCCTTTTCCTGAACGAACGGGCTGGGACTCCACGCCCAGCGACAGTGCTACCCCGCCTGCAATTTTTATTTGGCGACAGTGTGACGACGATATTGTGCTGGCCGTCGAAGTAGATTTGCCAAAACTCGCAAAAAAACTTGCCGAAACTCTTCCAGTTGAAACAGTGAGCAACGGTGTTTTCCGGCTGTTGACCGACGGCAATTCAGCGGCATCTTCGACGGCGGCGGCTGGCGATTTTGTCCGCGATGTCCCAATTGTCTCCGACCTACTTCACAAATGGGCAGTTCGCGTTGTCCGCAAAACATCCGCCGACGAAATACCCTCGCAAACGCCTTTTTATCTAAGCCTCTTCTTATTGTTTCTCGCCACCAGCGCAAGCATTGCGCTTATTTACTTTTTCCGAATGTGGATTGTTGAAAGTGAAAAAAGAGTGCGAATTACAAATCATTTTTCACACGAGATAAGAAACCTTTTGCAAAAAATGGGAAACCTTGTTGATTTGGCCCCCTCCGCAGGCAACTGTATAAGTATCAAAGAACACGAAAAAATCGGAAAAATGATTTTGAACGGAAGAAGAATTTACCGCGCTGCCGTTTGCATGTTGGATTTTTTCAGCGCACTCGCAAAAGGTCGAAAAATCCGCACTGAGCTATTTGATGTCGCTCA
Organism: Puniceicoccales bacterium; assembly: GCA_031289285.1. Classification (GTDB taxonomy): domain Bacteria; phylum Verrucomicrobiota; class Verrucomicrobiia; order Opitutales; family UBA953; genus CALNBE01. Next base: position 4,184 of record JAITPT010000115.1, on the reverse strand, counting down.
GACGGTTAAAGAATTGCTCGAAGAACTCAAATCCAATCTTAAAGGAGAAGATGGAGAAGTGTTGGAGTTGTTTTCCGAGATACCTGAACACGAGATTGAAATAAAGAGCAACGTTAGCATCGTCGAAAGCATTCTCCAAAACTTGTTAAAAAATGTGTGCAAATATGCAATGGACGGAAAAAAGCTGAATGTGTCTTTGAAGGAAAATGTGGCGGCGGGCACTGTTTTATTGTGTGTCCGCGATTACGGACCGGGCATCTCCCCGAAAAACCAAAAAAATATTTTTGAAGCCTTTCGCCGTCTTGATGAGCAAAAGGACGGATACGGTTTGGGGCTTACGCTCTCCCGCGAGTTTGCCCGCGCCCTCGGCGGCGATTTAACCTGCGAAACCCCAACCGACGCCACCCACGGAACCCTCTTCACCCTCCAATTGCCAAAAGCACACTCCGAAAAATAATCCTAAAAACGGCAGTTCCGCGGGAAGGGTTTGCGCAAAATTTTGAGGCGGCTGTGGTTTGCGCTTTTCGCTCCACGCACCGCAAGGTGCGCGTCGGGAAAGCGCAAGCCGCATCCACCTCAAAATCTTGCCCAATACCGTTCAAATAGCGTGAAAATACGAGAATAGTCTTTGAAACGGAGGGTGCATCGTAGCGCTGAAGGCGCGGCTTCATAATAGCCTATGGCAACGCCATAGGTTAACGGCGGCGGCTCCCCAGCGGGCTGTAAGCCCGCCTCAACCTTCGTTCCAAATGCCCCCCCCCCCCTCGCGCCACCGCCGCCTGCCTCCATCGCGTTGAGGTGGGCTTACAGCCCACAGAGACAGAGCGCGACCGATACATACGGCGTTACCGTATGCTATTATGAAGCCGCGCCTTCAGCGCTCCAAGCCACATGCGGTTTCAGAAATACCATTTGTGTTTTTGGCACTACCTGAACGGCATCCGCCTCTCAACTATACGATAAATCATGCACTTACAACATGTCCAACATTTTGCCCATTTATTGTTTGCGAATTAAAAGGCAGCCATTTTATTACTTGACTCCGTTGGCGTTCGTGCATTTTCCTCTGTGGCGACCACCACACGCCCTCGACCTGATTGCAACGGCACACGCACCACCAGCTTCCCGCAAGACGACCCGACTCAACTGCCGTTTTTAGGATGATCTCGCTCCCACAGAGCTATTCGCGTCCGAGTTCCCACTCAAAGTAGCGAGAAACCTCGGAAATCCATCCTGTTAATCCCGTAATCCTGTCAAAAAGGAACTAATTTTCCCCGCACCTGTCCAATGCCACTTACCAACACCAACAAAACACTCCCACTCAACACACTCCCACTCAACACTCACCACAATCATGCCCGACACAATCCTTATCGCCGACGACGAATTCGAAATCAGAACTATCTGGGAAGATAGACTCAAAACGGCAGGCTATGCCGTAAAAAGTGCGAAAAACAAGGCAGACGTCCTTGAAAAGTTTTTCGGGTTAAACACGAAAACGGAAACCGCCTCTAAGCAGGGCACTTACGCTTTGGTGTTGCTCGACATACGAATGCCGTCATCCGCAACGTCCCGATAAATAAACCCACGGGCGGGCTTAGAAGCCGCTATGCAAATCCGTGCGTCCGACCCCGATGTCCCCGTGTTATTTATCTCGGGGAGCGAGGACGATGAAGTTCAGGCAAAAACACTCGAATTACACGGAAAGGGAGCCGTTGACTTTGTGTTAAAACCGTGCGGCGAAAAAGCATTTCATGCCCGAATAAAAAAAATGGCGCGGACAAATGTCTTCCCTTTCGGCCCCCACGCCGTGATAGAGAAAAACACACGCAACGCCATCGCACGGATTCAAGATGCCGCTGGACACTGGACAACCCAGACAACCCAACTGACCCCGATGTTGTTTGAATTGGTGACGGTGTTTATGGGCAATAAAGGCCGACTTCTAAACAAGACGCAACTTTTAGCGAAATGGGGATATGAGGAAAAATCCCTTGTCCAAGCCATATTTGAACTGCGCAAGGCGATTGCAGATAGCAAGCTCGATATAATAAAGACCCTTAGGGGCGAGGGCTACATTTACAATTCGCCTGATGCCTGACGGACACGTAGTGCTACACTCGGCATCCTCCTTTTTCCCTTTTACTCTTTTGCGGCCTTGATAACGTCGCCCTGTTTCCAACCACGCCCGTGCGCTCCCACGCGCCCCCCCCGACCCAATCCCTCAACTCCACTCACCAACTCCACTCACCGTGTATGCACAACTACTGAAATCGCTCGAAGAGTTCATCCTGCCCAATTGGCAAAGTGCCGTGGGCGCGGTCGTCGCGCTCGTCGCCGGAATTACGATGCTCCGCCAGCGCCGCCGCCAAAGTAACATCTTCGCATGGATTTTTTTCATCCTCGTTTTCCCCCTCATCGGCACATTCGCGTTCCTAACCTTCGGCGGACGCAAACATCGGCGCATCGCCGAGACCAAGCGCGACATCAACCGCCTCGCGGGCATACTCAGCGAAGACGACAGCGACGGCAACGACGGCGACGACACCCCCGCGCCGCGCTCTGCTGCGCCGCCCGCGCCCCTTGGCGGCAACTCCGTCAAACTGCTCGACGACCCCGACGGCACCGCGATGTGGCACGCCCTTTGCGCAGAAATCGCCGCCGCCCGCAGGACTATTCACATCACCACCTATTTGCTCGGCCACGGCGAAGTCGGGCGAGCGGTCATCCGCCTGCTTGCTGCCCGCGCCCGCGAGGGGGTGCATGTGCGCCTGCTCGCCGACGCCGTCGGCAGCCTCAGTATGCGCTGGGGATTGTGTCGCCCGCTCATCGAGGCGGGCGGGCAAGTGCGGCGTTTTATGCCTGTGTTTCCATTTGGCCCGCTCAGCCGACGCGGTTCCGCAAACCTCCGCAACCACCGCAAAATCGCCGTGTTCGACGGCTGCCGCGCCATCATCGGCGGGCAAAATCTTTCCACCGATTACACCGGCCCCACGCGCAATCCCAAACGTTTCCGCGACTTCAGTGTGCTCATCCAAGGCCCAGCGGTCGCGGGGCTGACGCGCATTTTTTTGAGCGACTGGTGTTTTGCCAGTGGCGAGTCTCCCGAGCTTTACAAAGAGCAGCTACGCTACGACCCGCCGCCCGCTGGCGAGGTTCGCGTCGAGATAGTCAGTGGCGGTCCCGATGTCCCCGGCGACCCGCTCTGGGAGCACTTTGTCACGCAGATTCAAGAGGCGCGGCGCAAAATCACCATCATCACGCCCTACCTCGTCCCCGACGAAGTTTTGTTCCGCGTGTTGCTTGCGAAAGTCCGTGCGGGGCGCAAGGTGCGGCTCATCTTGCCGAAGCGTTCCGACCACCCTTTTCTCGACCTCGCCCGCCGTCCCTACCTACGCACGCTCCACAAGGCGGGCGCGGAAATCATGCTCTATGAAAAAAGCATGTTACACGGGAAACTTTTTCTCATTGACAGCAGCACTGCCGTCGTCGGCTCCGCAAATCTCGACATGCGCAGCTTGTTTGTGAACTTCGAGGCGGCGGCGTTTATTTATTCGCCGAGTGCCGTGCGCCCCTTCCGCAAGCTCGTCCACGAATTGCAAAAAGACTGTGTCTCTTATGCCGCAAGCCCCCTCGTCCGTCTCGACTGGAAAAACCGCATCTTAGAGTCCCTCGCCCACCTCATCGGCCCGCTGCTGTAAAACCGCACACCCAACACCGCCCTTTCGGGGGAGGGCGACCCATCCAACCGAGGGTAGGTGCTCGTTCTTCGCGCAACCCCTTTGGGGTCGTGAACCAACGCCGCTCACAAAAACAGGAAAGCACTTAGATTGAGAAAAAACTTTATCCAAAAAAATCCTGTCCATCCTGTCCGCCTTGTCCACCCTGTCCGCCTTGTCCACCCTGTCCACCTTGTCCACCCTGTCCCAAAAATCGGCCTCCAAAATCGCTCTATCCGCCGCAGCCGCAATGTTTGTAGCGGCTACCGCTGGCGTGGCGATTGCTGCCGATGCGGCGGACGACGCCGGGCACAGGAACTATTACCAACAACGCGCCGCCGTCGGACAACGGCGTTTCCTCTACAAGCAAACTGAGACGCGCCATTTCCTCATTCAGCCAGCGGGGTCGGTGGTCGCACACGACCTCCAATTTGCGGAACTCCGTGTTCTCTAAAAACGGGACAA
>JAITPT010000070.1 GCA_031289285.1 Puniceicoccales bacterium | reverse complement strand
ATCGCCGTCTCCAATAAATGGGGCACCCTCGCCCGCCTCAAAACGCTTTTGGAAAACCCCGCCACGACCGTCACCACCGACGAAGTCCGCGCCTACGAGCGTTACCGCGACAACTACGCACGCTTCTGGCGTCAATACTTCGACCCCATCGCCGTGCGTCTCGACATCGTCGGCGAGCGCAAGTTTGCCCTCGAAGTCTTCATCCTCCCGCTCCTCGACGACACACTCTACAACGGCCTTAAAACCGTTTTCGGTGCGCCCGCCGCGCCCCGCTCGCTCTTGCCGCGCTACGAGCAACCTGCCGTGGCAACGCTCGCGCTCTCCATCCCCGACAGCAAACCGCGGCGCGATGTCGTGCATGAATTCGCCAAATTATTGGCGAGCGAAGCCGACTTGATTAAACTCTTTCCGCTGCTCACTGGCGACCTCGTGTTCTCCGTGCAAGACACTGAGTCCGTCCTCCAGACAAACTTTCCCGGGCTAATTCGCTTCGGCGAAACCACCGCTCTTGGGCGACGCGATGCCGAAATGCTGCTCTTCGTGCCAGCAGCGATGGCACTGCTCACGCGCCCATGCGACCTCGCCCTGCGCGTGACAGACGAGGCGAAGGCGCGCGAAATCTTGAGCACCATCTCCAGCCGCGTTCACCACACCTGGGTGAACAGCGAGATAACATCCATCGAAGACGAAAACCGCATTGTCTATACGCTGAACTTTGCTGGCGTGATGCGACTCGAAATCGCCGCAAGTGTCGAACACGGCTGGCTGCGTCTCACGAACCGCCCGTGGACGCGCAACCGCATCATCGGCACAGAGGAAAACACCGCTGCCCACGGACGCCTCCAGCTTAACCCCGCGCAAATCAAAACCGGCCTCACACAAGCATTGGCCTCAGCGCGACTCGCCCGCCGTTCCGCGCTCTTCTCCAACGCGCAATCCCTCGCCCTCTGGGCCGACACCTTCGGCACCGACGCCGCCGGCGCCGTCAAACACCAACGCGCCGCTCTCGGCGAAGCCACCCCCCTGCCCTCTGGCGAGACCGCTGACTTCACGAGTTTAGGGCGTAGCAACTTCCCGCCATCGGCGCTTCTTCCCAATCACGGGACATGGTTCCGTCAGCGCGAAAAATCCACTGACCGCACCGATGCTGGCCTCTTCCGCAATCTCCGCGCCGCCGACCTCTGGCTCCGCTTTGAAGACACTGGCCTACGCACCCGCATCGAGTTCGAGACAGGGAAATAGTTTGGCTCCTCGCGGCTTTGAACCTAAGAACAGCCCAGTGCAAGGCCGTTGGGCAACCCCTTTGGGGTTGTGGTGTGTGGGGGGGCATTACCCAGGGTAGGCGCTTTCGCGCCAACCCTGGGCTTTGTTGGGAAACCCCGTTGGGGTTTAGATGCAGACACCAGACACCATTCCAAATACTCTCAATGTTATGGGACAACTGTGAAAAACGGCAGTTAATGCGGGCGGTTTTGCACAATCTTTTGGCCGTCTGCGGCTTGCGCAAACCCATCCCGCTGAACTGCCGTTCTTAGGTTAAAACCCAATACCGTTCAGGTAGCGTGAAAATACGAGAATAGCCTTTGAAACGGAGGGTGCATCGTAGCGCTGAAAGCGCGGCTTCATAATAGCCTATGGCAACGCCATAGGTATCGGTCTCGCCCTGTCTCTGTGGGCTGTAAGCCCACCTCAACGTGCGGATGGTAGGCGGCGGTGGTGCGAAGATAGGGTTCAGAACGAAGGTTGAGGCGGGCTTACAGCCCGCTGAGAACCGCCGTCCAGTATCCTATGGCTTCGCCATAGGCTATTATGAAGCCGCGCCTTCAGCGCTCCAAGCCACATGCGGTTTCAGAAATTTTCTTCGTATTTTTGGCACTACCCTGCAAGGAACAGATTGTAATATGTTGTTTTTCAACGAATTACAAAACCGAGATTTTGGGCATTTTTAGCGACTAACACGAACGTCTGCCCCCCGCAAGTTCCTTCCCCGATTTGTCCGCGCCTTCGCGGGGTTGGAACTGAACGGTATTGGGTTAAACCTAAAAACGGCAGTTGAGTCGGGTCGTCTTGCGGAAGCTGTTATGGCATCTGCACTTGTTGGCGTTGTTCGACGCACCAACAGGTGCGCCTTCACAAATCCACCAAGCGCAGCTGACACAACATCTTCTCGCAATACTTCCCCTCCAACCGCCGTTCTTAGGTTAAAACCTCCATTCGATGCCGGCTTTGACGGAGTGTTCGCGTCCGGGGATGGAGCCGGGGGTGAGGGAGGATTCCCACGGCATGATGGAATAATCGTAGCGGAAGTAGAAACGGAATTGGTCGGTGGGTTGCCATTCAAAGCCAATGCCAGCTTTGAAGAGCGGGAGAAACTCGCGCTGCGATTCGAGGCCGTTTTCGCTGCGTTCCTCGAGGGTCTGGCTGAGCACACCAGCACCCGCACTCAACACAGGACGCAAGGATTGGAGACTGCGAAATTGAAAGGCCCGCGAGACCAAAAGCGAAACAGGGATGCGTGTAGCACGAGCAGACATCTCGTCGGGACGCAGTATCTCGGTAGATGTAGCAACATCGAAGTCCCAGAGAGATTGCTCAATTTCCGCCTCGGCAAAAATGTCGTCGGGCAGCCAAAGCGCGTTGACGTCCACGCCGGAGAAAGCGGATGCGAGCACTTGGAAGCGGGCTTGGCGGGCGCGGAGTCGGGCAGCACGGGAGGATTCGACGAAGCGCAAACCTGTGTAGGGCTGAAATCCGAGTTTGTAGTGATACCACGGAATAGGCAGGGGCAGCGGGAATGCAGCAGCGGGAGCGGCAGCGGAGTGCAAGGGGATGGCAGGGATGATGGGGACGATGAAAGTGGCAGCGGGGATGACAGGGATGTAGGGGACGGTGAAAGTGGCAACGGGGATGGCAGGGATGGTGGGCACAGCGGGAACAGCAACGGGGATGGCAGGCAGGGCGGGGATGGCAGGCGCAACGGAGATGTCGGGGATGTCGAAGACGTGGGCTTCGCAAGGAAACTGTGTTTGCGCTGCTAAGCGAGGAGGGGCGAGGAGCGAGACGGCGGAGACGAGACACAGCGGCAAGACGGCGAACCTGAGGGCGCAGGCGCAGGCGCAGCGAGGGCGGCGTTGCGGCGACGGCGGCGTGAGGTGGCGAGGCGGTGGCGTCATGGCGAGAGTCTCCGGTTGCAGCTGGTGTTTTTTTGGCGGAGGAAGAAGACGGCGCGGACGGCGGGGGCGGCGCGAGCGACGTCAGAGGATACGCCCCTCGTCGTAGTCAATCATGTCGGCGAAGGAGAGCAGGTCGTCGCGGTCGGCAATTCCGGTTTTGCGTTTTGCGTCGTCGAGTGCTTCGCGCCCCATCTCGCTCATGCCGCGCTGGACGAGTTCGCGGTTCCATTTCGGAGCGTTCACGTCTTTGGGGAAAAGCGCGAGGAGGCGGGCGTCAAGAGCCACCTCGTCGCTGCCGTTTTCGCGCACAGCGTCTATGACGGCGTTAGGTTCGACGCCGAGGTGCAGGCAGAGGAAGCCGTCGAAACCTTTGGTGAAGTTGCGCTGGTAGGAGGCGGGCAACGTGCCTTCAAGGTGTTTGCGGATTTTGGCGATGAAGCGCGGCAGGTGCAGCAAGCCCGTGGCGCGATGAGGCAGGTAGGGCGACGGTAGGTCGCGGCAAACTTCACCAAAGCCGGACGCAGCAGCAGCGGCAGTGGAGATGGCAGCGGGGGACGCTGCGGTGGCGGTGGATGTGGCGGTGTCGGATTTCATGAGTAGTTGTGGTTTGAGTGTTGTGAGATGTTTATGGCTGGGTGGCGGTGGTGGCGGCGACGGCGGCGCTTTTTGCAAAGGCGAGCTGGAAGCCTGCGATAACTTCTTTGGGCGGTTTTATCGCCTGCCCAGTTCGGTTCATAAAGGCGTGGACGGTGTGCCCCGTGGTGATGACTTTTTCGTCGAGGCGAATTTCGTAGTCCACGCGGATACGCACACGCGGGATTTCTAAAACGCTGGCGGTGACGGCGAGCACGTCGTCGTAGCGGGCGGGCGCGAGGTAGCGTAGGCCGGCTTCGAGGACAGGGAGCAGAAAGCCCGCGTCGTCGAGCTTCTTGTAGGAAAGCCCGATTTCGTTGAACAGGGCGGTGCGGGCGACCTCGAACCAAGGGAGATAATTGGCGTGGTAGGCGACGGCCATTGCGTCGGTCTCAGAATAGCGGACGCGGACTTCAGCAGTAGTGGACAGCATAACGGCGGCAGATTAAGGCGTTGCGGGTGGGCAATGGCAATCCGCTTCGCGGCGCAGGTAGAGGCGGCGGGAGGTGTCGTCGAGGATTTCAAAATGCAGGTGCCAAGTGCCGTCGGGGAGGCGGTCGCCGAGTTTTTCCGGCCATTCGACAAGGAGCGTCCAAGGCGAGCGCAGGATGTCCCAGAGCAGGAGCGAGTCGGCGTCGGCGGGCGAGTTGAGGCGGTAGGCGTCCATGTGAACGAGTTGGCGGGCGGGTGCTTCGTAGATGGAAAAAATCGCGTAGGTCGGGCTGGTGACAATGGCAGTGACGCCGAGCGCGGCAGCAAAGCCTTGGGCGAAGGCGGTCTTTCCCGCGCCGAGGTCGCCGTGGAGGGCGAGTGCGGTGTCGGGCGGGAGGAGACGGGCGAGCGCGGCGGCAAGCGCGGCGGTGGCGGCAGGGGAGCGCGAGAGAATGCCCGCGTGGAAGGCAGCGAGGGTGTTTGCGGCGGCGGAGTTTTTCATCGGAAAAACAAGGCAGAGCGAGGCGAGGCGCGGGTGCTATTTGACCTCGGCGATGACGGCGATTTCGACGGAGGCGCGGAGAGGCAGGCCGTTGACAGAGACGGCGGCGCGGGAGTGTTTGCCAAGCTCGCCAAAAACTTCGGCGAAAAGCTCGGACGCGCCGTTGAGGACTTTCGGGCTGTCGGCGAAGTCGTCCACGCCGTTCACAAATCCCGTGACGGAGACGATGTGGGCGACGGCGTCGAGGGTGCCGAGGGCAGCTTTTATGTTGGCGAGGACGTTGAGCGCGCAGAGGCGGGCGGCGGTGCGCCCGTATTCGATGCGCTCGGCGGAGGAGTCAATTTTTCCCGTGAAGGCGACTTTTCCGTTTTCGATTGGGAGCGTGCCTGCGAGGAAAAGCAGGTTGCCGGTGCGGGTGAACGGCGCGTATGCGCCGAGTGCGGCGGCAGGTGGCGGCAGGGCGAGGCCGAGCGCGGCGAGGCGGGTTTCGTAGTTCGGTTGGTTGATTGTGTCGTGGCTCATCAGGGCGGGAGGAGATTTGCGAATGCCGCCGGTGGCAAGAAGAGACGCTATTTTTTCCCGGCCACTTGGGTCATGGTGGCGGTGTCGAGGGTGAACAGCCCGCCTTGCTCGGTGGCAATGAGGACGTGCCGCGCATCGCTGAACGCCAGCCCCTCGGCCTGCCAGTTGTCCGCCGGAAACTTCAATCGCCGATACCACACCGCGCCGCCCGCGAGCGGGTTTTGCGGGGCAGCCGTGGTCGCCGCCGTGCCTGCGCCCGCCGCTGGTAGCTCGAACATCCAGAGGCAATGGTAGGTCAGCACGGCGAGACGTCGCCCATCTGGCGACACGGCGGCGTCGGTCACCATGCCGTTGGAGTCGAAGGCGGCGACTGGCTCGAAGACGCCAGCGGTGGCACTCTCCATGCGCAGTTTGCAGAGGACTGTCCATGTGTCGCTGCGGCGTTTGGTGAAGGTGTGGACGGCACCGCCCCAGACAAAAAGCGATTCGCAGTCGAAGCGTTTTTTGGGGTCGGGAAACTCGGTTTGCGCGGCGTGGCGGACGGCGATGCGGCGCGGCGCGGCGGTGGTGGCGGCGCGGGGGTTGGGTTCGGGGAAGATGAGCAGGCCGAGGTCGCGGCGGCGGTTGG
>JAITPT010000068.1 GCA_031289285.1 Puniceicoccales bacterium | reverse complement strand
TTTCACGCCGTCAACTGCGCCGCCATACCGGAGAACCTCATCGAGTCCGAGCTGTTCGGACACGAGAAAGGCTCCTTCACCGGCGCGACAGCCCAGAAGCCCGGCAAGTTTGAACTCTGCGACGGCGGAACAATTTTTCTCGACGAAATCGGCGACATGTCTTTGCCCACGCAGACAAAAATCTTGCGCGCTTTGCAGGAGGGCGAAATCCAGCGCGTCGGCGGCACCGAGGTTCTCAAGGTGGACGTGCGCCTCGTCGCCGCCACCAACAAAGACCTCGAAGAAATGGTCGCCGCCAAGACCTTTCGCGAAGACCTCTACTACCGCCTCAACGTCGTGCGCCTACGCCTGCCGCCCCTGCGCGAACGCAAGGAAGACATCCCGCTGCTCGTTGACTTCATGTTCCAGCATTTCGCGGCGACCCGCAAAACCAAGGCGCGCCGCCTCGCCCCCGAAGCCCTCGCCGCTCTCGCCGCTTGCGATTGGCCGGGAAACGTCCGCGAACTCGAAAACGCCATCTACCGCGCCGCAGTCGTCGCACGCGGCGACACCGTGCTCACCAACGACCTCCCGCAAGAAATCTTCGCAGCACCCGCCACGCCCTCCGGCGCAAACACCGCCGCGCCGCACACCGCCGCAGCAGCCAAGGCGGGTTTCGCGCCGTCCGCCGCTGCGAAGCCCGCACCCGCAATCGTCGCCCAAAACGCCGTTCCAGAATCGGGTATCAAAAGCCCGCCGCCGACGCTTGCCGAAGCGGAAATCTACGACCAGCTTTGCCGCCACCTCGCGCACACGCACAAGACCGACGCTCTCGCCGAGGTCGAGAACCAGCTAATCTCGCGCCTACTCGCCGCCGCCAACGGTAACTACTCGCTCGTCTCGCGTTTCCTCGGCATGGCAAGAGGAGTCCTCGCAAAACGCGCCGCCAAACTCGCAAAAGAATGAGTGCCCGCTTCAACATGCCCGACACAACAAACAGTTTCCCCGCCGCCAACAGCGGCAACAACACCAGCGACGTTTCCGCCGCAAACACCGCCGACGCCAACGACAGCAACGCTGGCTGTTCCGCCGCTGCCGCGCCAACCGACGCCGCCGCACACGCGCTCTTCCCCGCCTCGCGCCGCGTCTGGCTCGAAGGGCAGCTGCACGGCGTGCGCGTCCCCGTCCGCGAAATCACCCTCTCGCCGACATGTCGCCCGGGCACCGCGCCCACGCCCAACCCGCCCGTGCGCGTCTATGATACCTCCGGCCCGTGGGGCGACAGCGCGTTTCACGGCGACACCGCCCGCGGGCTTCCGCGTCTGCGCGAAGCGTGGGTCGCCGCCCGCAAAGCCGCCGGCCAGCCCGTCACTCAGCGCCAATGCGCCCTGCGCGGCATCATCACGCCGGAGATGGAGTTTGCCGCACTGCGCGAAAACATGGAGCCGGAGTTTGTCCGCGCCGAGATTGCCCGCGGGCGCGCCCTCATCCCCGCCAACATCAACCACCCCGAAGCCGAGCCAATGGTCATCGGCAAAAATTTTCTCGTCAAAATCAACACCAACATCGGCAACTCGGCAGTCGCCTCCGACATCGAAACCGAAGTCGAGAAGATGCGCTGGTCGGTCAAATGGGGCGGCGACACGCTCATGGATTTGTCAACCGGAAAAAACATCCGCCAGACACGCGGCTGGATTTTGCGCAACTGCCCCGTGCCCGTCGGCACCGTGCCCATTTACGAAGCACTCGAAAAAATCAACGGACGCGCCGGTGCCCTCACGTGGGAAATCTACCGCGACACACTCCTCGAACAAGCGGCGCAGGGCGTGGACTATTTCACGATACACGCCGCCGTCCTCCGCCGCTTTGTGCCGCTGACGGCGGGGCGCGTCACCGGCATCGTCTCGCGAGGCGGCGCGATTATGGCGAAATGGTGCGTCGAGAACCGCCGCGAAAACTTCCTCTACGAGCACTGGGACGAAATCTGCGACATCCTCGCCGCACACGATACCGCCGTCTCCATCGGCGACGGCCTGCGCCCGGGCTGCATCGCCGACTCCTGCGACGACGCCCAATACGGCGAGTTAAAAACGCAGGGCGAGCTGACACGACGCGCTTGGGAACGCGGCGTCCAAGTGATGAACGAAGGCCCAGGGCACGTCCCCATGAACCGCATCCGCGAGAACATCGAAAAGCAAATCGAATGGTGCGACGAGGCACCGTTTTACACCTTGGGGCCAGTCACAACGGACATCGCCCCGGGCTACGACCACATCACCAGCGCCATCGGTGCCGCCATGATCGGCTGGTGGGGGACGGCCATGCTTTGCTACGTGACGCCTAAGGAGCACCTCGGTTTGCCCGAACGCGACGACGTCCGCGCCGGTGTCATCGCCTACAAAATCGCTGCACACGCGGCGGATTTGGCGAAGGGGCACCCGCTCGCTCGTCTGCGCGACGACGCCATGTCAAAAGCCCGTTTTGAGTTTCGTTGGGAAGACCAGTTTAATCTCTCGCTCGACCCCGAATTAGCCCGCAGCTACCACGACGCCACTTTGCCCTCGGAGGGTGGCAAAACCGCGCATTATTGTTCCATGTGTGGCCCAAACTTTTGCCCCATGCGCATCACCGGCGACATCCGCGCCTGCACCCAAAACACGGGTGCGCAAGAGTGAGTGCGTAGTGTAGTGTAGTGTAGTTACCCGCTGGGGACGCCGAGATAGGACGTATAGGTCGTATAGGTCGTATAAGTCCTATAAGACCTATAGGTCCTATGCGTCCTATGCGTCCTATAATCCCATTTCTCAGAGAGGTCTCGTTTTTTATCTGCGCACATCTGCCGTTTTTAGGATTATCTGCGGTTACACCCATTAGCTGCCCTACCTCCGCGAAAAAAATTGCGTGTAGGCGCGGAAGTGTTTTTGCAATACGGCGCATGAACACCCAACCGGAAGACCTCGCGTCGCTCACGTTGCTCGGGCGCACGAAAAACGCGCCATCAAAAGTCATCGAGACTTTTCCCAACAAAAACCCTGAGCGTGCCTACGTTGTCGAGCTACGCACAGAGGAGTTCACGAGTCTTTGCCCTGCCACGGGGCAGCCAGACTTTGGAGTCATCACCATCCGCTACATTCCGGGGCCGCGCATCGTCGAGAGCAAATCGCTGAAGCTCTATCTCTGGTCGTTTCGCAACGAGGGCTGTTTCCAAGAGCACCTCGTCAACAACATTCTCAGCGACCTCGAAACCGCGCTCGACCCCGTCTGGTTGGAGGTCGTTGGTGAGTTTGCCCCGCGTGGCGGCATCGGCATCACCGTCCGCGCCGAGTGTGGCCAAAGCCCCGTCAGCCGCGAAGGCCTCCGCTAATACCAGCTTGCCGCCCATGCTTGACGCCGCTTGGCACCAGCGGCACCGTTCTCACTTTTCTTTTTCACTGTCGCGTCATCATGCCGCGACACCACAACGCCAACCACACACGCACATGCCTACCGCAACCAAAATCAAAACTGCGCCTGCCCGCCACCGCGCCGTCGCCAAAACTGCGCCTCGCGCCACTTCTCGCACCAGCAAAGTTATCCCCGTCTCAGAGAAAGACCCGCGCCCTAAATACAGCCCGCTGGGGTTTGAACTCTTTTACTACGACGACCCAAACTTCATCCTCACGGACGAGGCCGTAAATCGCATCCTCTACGGGGAACCGTAATTCCAAGACCATGCCAACACCCACAACATGGTTGCTCGACGGCAACGTCCTTGTCGCGATGTCTGATGCCCAACACGGTTTTTTGGGGGGGTTCCTTGCTACTTTGAGTGGGAAGCTCAGACGCATCCAGCCCCGCACGGGGCGAGATGTGCATAACCGGAGGTGTAGCGCAGCGAAACCTCCGGTCAGCCACGCCCTTGCAACAAAGCCCCGCATGGGGCGAGATTATCGGATTACCAGATGCTGGTGGTGTGTATCCCGTTGCAATCTTGTGGCGGGCGCGTGGTGGGCACTGCAAGGGAAAGTTGCACGATCCGCAGCGAAGTCAAGTAATAAAATGGCTGCCTTTTAATTCGCAAACAATAAATGGGCAAAATGTTGCCCGTGTTGTAAGTGCATGATTTATCGCATAGTTGAGAGGCGGATACTTGCTTCTCCCCTTCCTCCGCCCCCCCCTATCCCTTCCCCTCTCCGAATAATTAACCAGACTAAAGATTTTGCCATTAGGTCGCCGTGACATCCGATAATCTCGCCCTTGCAGGGCTAAAAAACAAGAGACCTCGATAATCCTAAGAACGGCAGTTCAGCGGGAAGGGTTTGCGCAAGATTTTGAGGCGAATGCGCTTTGCGCTTTCCCGACGCGCACCTTGTGGTGCGTGGAGCGGAAAGCGCAAGCCGCAGACGACCAAAAGATTGTGCAAAACCGCCCGCATTAACTGCCGTTTTTAGGATAATGGGCATCAGCAATTGCCAATACTCGCATCCCACTCAAAACAGTGAGGAACCAAGGGAAGTCCGTTGTGCGTATGTCAGGAGGGAGCGATCAAAAAAACGCAAGGGGGAATTTTCACACCACCACAAAGTCCCGCCGTGCTCTTGCCCCCCGTCACGAAAGCCGCCGTTGCCGCTAATACCCGTTTGCCGCCCGTGCTTGACGCCGCTTGGCACCAGCGGCACCGTTCTCACTTCTCTTTTTCACCGTCGCGTCGTCATGCCGCGACACCACAACGCCAACCACACACGCACATGCCTACCGCAACCAAAATCAAAACTGCGCCCGCTCGCACCCGCGCCGCTTGACATTTTCCCGCCACCCCGCATTCTTGCCCGCATCGTTTTCAACCGCCGCGCTACCGCCGCACCACCTTTTCCGCCATGAGCTGCTACCTTGACCCGAAAGCCGACATCACTTTCAAGCGTGTTTTTGCCCAACGCAAAGACCTCTGTATCTCGCTGCTCAACGCCCTGCTTCCTCTTGCCCCCGACGCGCAAATTGTCTCCATCGAATACCTGCCCAGCGAGGTTCTCCCCTTCTACGACGGCGGAAAAAACACCGTCGCAGACATCCGTTGCACAGACCAACACGACCGCCAATTCATCGTCGAGATGCAGATGGCTTGGACTTCGGCCTTCATGCAGCGCATCGTTTTCAGTGCCTCCCGCGCCTACGTCAATCAGCTAAAGGCAGGCGACGATTACCCCGACCTCAAGCCCGTTTATCTCCTAACCCTCCTCAACACGACCTACCTGTCCGACACGCCCGATGCTTTCCATGACTACCAAATTTGCGAAAACGGCACCAACCACGTCATCGAAGGTGTCCGCTGGGCTGTCGTGGAACTGCCGAAGTTTCGCCCCTCTACAAGTGCGCAAAAACGCTATTTCACTTTCTGGCTGCGCTACTTCACCGAAATCACCGACAAGATTGAAACCGTCCCTGCCGACCTCTTGGAAATCCCCGAAATCCGCGATGCCATCGAAAGTTTGGAGATAGGTGCCTATTCGCCCGCCGAGCGTGCAACGTATGAAAATTACTGGGACAACGTGCGCTACGAGCGCACACTGATGCGGGGCAAGTTCACCGAAGGCAAAATCGAAGGCATCGCCGAGGGCGAAGCCAAGGGCAAAATCGAAGGCGAAGCTAAGGGCATCACCGAGACCAACCGCCGAAACGCCCTCGCCATGAAAAATAAGGGCTACCCTCTCCCCGACATCGCCGAAATCACTGGCCTCCCCCTCTCCGAAATCGAAAAACTCGCCCAAAATCCTTCGGAACAAAAATCCGAATTGCCACACTGACCCGCTTTCCTTTTCCACTCACCACTCACTCTCCACTTCACGCCACCGCACCACTTCACAACACCACACCACCGCACTACGCACTACGCCAATGCCCACCAAAGCCAAAACCAAAACCAAAGCAGCCGCCAAAACCGAAGCCCTCGGTCAATACACGCGCTTCGATTGGTCTATGAAACGCCTCCTGCGCAACAAGGCCGACTACGTCGTGCTCGACGGCTTTCTCACGGCACTCCTTGGCGAAGAAATCAAAATCACGGCACTCTTAGAAAGCGAGGGTAACAAGGAGACCGCCGACTCCCGTTCAAACCGCGTTGACCTCCTCGCGCAAGACAGCAACAAGCGCAAAATCATCATCGAAATCCAGAACAACCGCGAACTCGACTACTTCCAGCGTATGCTTTTCGGCACCGCAAAAGTCGTCACAGATTTTATCGAAAAGGGTCAGGAATACGGGAAAATCGGGCGCATCTTTTCCGTCAACATCGTCTATTTCAAATTGGGCGCAGGCGACGATTACGTCTATCGCGGACGCACCGAATTTCGAGGCATTCACACAAACGACCTTTTGGCACTCTCGGAAGAGCAGCTTAAGCGATTTATCGCTTGCAAGGAAGTCAGCGAAATCTTTCCCGAATACTATGTCCTGCGCGTCGGCTTCTTCGACAAGCCCCCCGCCAACCCATTGGACGAATGGCTTTATTTTCTCAAAAACGACGAAATCCCAAAAAAGTTCAAAGCACCCGGCCTAAAGGAAGCCCGCGAGCGTTTGCGCGTTGACCGCCTAACCCCCGCCGAACGCCGCGCCTACCTGAACCACTTAGACGCCACGCGCCACGAAAGCACCATAGACGAATCCATCTGGGTAGAAGCGACGGTCACAAAGGCGGTTGAGGTTACCCGCAAGATGCTCGCCAAGGGCGCGACGCACGAATTTATTTCAGAGGTGACCAACCTTTCTCTCGCCTCAATTCAACGTATTTCCCAAACACCTCCAGACAAAAAACCGCAATAACCGCCGCAACACTTCCACCTTTCCACTTCACTTCTTCCAACTTCATCTTTTCCCTCTTTCACCACTTTTCCGCCTTCACGGGCGAAATAAAACAAAACAACCGTCAACCGTTAACCAACAACCAATCTAACTGACCAGAACAACTCTCTAACAACACAACAACTTTGCGTAACTAAAGCTGCTGTCTCGTATCAAAATCGACCTAACTCAACGTATGACAGCGTTACACGCGCCCATCGGGGCGTGTTGGTAATGCTCATACAAAAGGCGCTTGGTCGTGCCTGATACGGGAGCGTGAACTAAACACGCTCCTTTTTTGCAGGCACAACAAAGCACCAGTATGACAACAGACATCGGCCAAGGGAAACGCGATCAAGACACAAATCCTTTGCTATGTCTGTTCAAAGCACACTCTCCGCACCCGTCGCTGTGGACAAAAACGCAGCCACCACTGGCACTCTCGCCGCCGCCCTTTTCCGCGCCCACGCTCATGCCGCCCGCCTCGCTCTCGCCGCACTCGCGCTGTGTGCCCTCCTTGGTGCCAGCGGTTGCCGCTCGATGAACGAGCAAGAACTCATGGAGGTTCCTGATCGCAGTGCGAGGATTCAAAAACTTCCGCGCCTCGACCCCGTCTTCCTTGAAACTGGCAGCAAGACATCGCAAGCCCAACACAGCGAGCGGGCACTGTTTCTCTCCGAAGTGCGCAAGAACCTCGTCGCCGCCAGTGGCGAAACAAATGGCTACCTCATTCTCTCCGTTTCTTCCACACGCGACAAAAGTTTCACTGGTTGGATGGTTCTCAATATCTTTACCGGCATGGTCATTCCGATTTTGGGTGGCCCAATGGAAACGTGGTCTTTTGAGTCCGATTTAACATTGAGAGTCCTCGATAAATACGGCAACGAAATCAGACAATACAACGCAAAGGATAGTTCTACAAAATGCCTCTCGTTAATCCCTTGGTTTTGGTCGTATGGGATGTGGGCATGGTCAGGCGTCCAACGCAATGGCTCTCTCTTAGTTTTCAAAAACGCCTTCGAGAAAATCGTTAGACAACTTCCCGCCGACACTGCCCAAATCGCAGCCGCGCTTAGCACTCAACGCGGAACGCCCGAACAAGCCGAGGCGTTTGCAAACCTCATTGTAGAACAGAAAATTGATGCCACCCAACTTGCCCAAATCGCCCGTGTGAATAAATCTAATCAAGAAGCCGCCGACCGTGCGCGAGAACAAGAAGCGTTGTCTGCCCTCGCTACGGTTGGCAGCACAATGGTAACCGCCGGAAGCATGGTTCAACAGCACCAATACAATAAAGACATGCGCAAGTGGAACCAGAAAGTGGCGCAGACAACTGGCGGCTCACAAGGAGGTTCAGGAGGGGGCAGCACAACGCAATACTGGGCAGGTAAAACAATAGACGCCAAGATAAAACTCGCCGGCTCAGAAGCCGTCGTCTCCGTCAAAAAAGACCTCAATACTGCCACTGGCGGTCTTATCAAGGGACCGACGCAAACGGACATGTTTCTCCGCAACAGCGACCGCAAAATGGCGCGGATAAAGCAAGACGCATTGGCTTCGTCTCAACGTGCAGACGCCCGCCGCGCCGCCGCTGCACAAAAGAGACAAGAAGCCGCCGTCAGAAGTGTTTTAGCAGAACGTCCGATTGCACCAATCGTTCCGCCAATCGTGCTTGTCCCAGTGCCTCAAACCGCCGTGCCAGTTTATCAGACCGCCCCCGAATACAAACAACCCGTTGCCAGTGCAGGACATAAAGCCCGTGACGCCACCGCTCCCGCCACTCCACTTGACAACACCGCCGAAGCCGCCGTAACCGCTACGCCCGTCACCTTCGACCCCGCCAACGAAGGCGGCACCGCTGCCGCCGCCGCTCTCTTCCGCCAAGGGCTTACTTACACCATTGGAGAAAAAGTCGCCAACAACTTCGACTCCGCAGACTCCCGCGCCGAACTCGCCCGCGAATATAACTATCGCACTGCCACTTCCGACGATTACGAGAAACATCCCGACACCGACGAACCGCTTGGCAATATAGGAATTGACCGCGCTTATACACTCCGCGCCGACGGCAAAGATTTCTCTTTCGACCACACTAAAGACGATTGGTATCCGCAAGCATTCGCTCTCTTCTCAAACGCCGCTAAACAAGGTAGCCGCCCCGCCATGTTTCACCTCGCCCTTATGCACAAATACGGACGCGGCACACCACAAAACAACACCGCCGCCGAAAAATGGCTAACAACCGCCGCCACCGCCGGTTACGAACCCGCAATACAGTTAAAGAAAATCAACAAAAACAACCCAGCCCAATAATTTTCTTTAACGCACACAACCAATTTTTCTTTCGCAAGTGCGGAGGGAAAAACAAAACAGTCAGAATAACCACTAAGCAACACACGTTCTCAACAACACTCAGACACTACATCATCATGTTTCTCACTACACAAAACCACGCTCTCGCCGTCGGCGGAAGTTCTAAACCAACGGCAACGCCGCCGCCGCTTATCGCAGCCACAGGCGTCGCCACGAAACATACTTTTCGCCAGCGTGGCGCGAAGTTCCTGCGCAAGACCTGTTGCATCTCCGCCCTCCTCGCCGCCGTCGTCCTCTCTGGTTGCGCATCCGGCTTTGACATGGCCTGTATGCATGGCAAAGATCCAGCAGAAATCGCCGCTTTTATTAAATCCGGAAACGACCCAAATAAAGCGGAAAACCGCGCATTCGGTCTTACTCCACTCGGAGTCGCCGCAATGTATAATCAGAATCCAGAGATAATCAAAACACTTCTCGAAAATGGCGCAGACCCCAACCGCCCTTACACAAACGGCAGCCTTGTTTTCGCAACGCCATTGCAAGTTGCCGCCTTCAATAACAACGCCGTCGCAGCCCGCGCACTT
Source organism: Puniceicoccales bacterium (assembly GCA_031289285.1). Classification (GTDB taxonomy): domain Bacteria; phylum Verrucomicrobiota; class Verrucomicrobiia; order Opitutales; family UBA953; genus CALNBE01. Next base: position 2,585 of record JAITPT010000068.1, on the reverse strand, counting down.
CTTCAAGGCGGAGCAAAAGTAAATTATGTCCCGCCGACACAAAAACCTTATTCCGCGTGGAATGTCCGTGATGAATCAAGAGTGGGTTTTCACACTGCATACTACGGAAACACTCCTTTGCAAATCGCTCTCTCCAAAAGCAATACCGCAGTCGCCGAAGTCCTCCGCGCCGCTGGCGGACAATAAAAAACAAACACAAAACAACTATTCTTTCTACTCACAACCTTTCGCCTTTATTCAAAACTTTTTCCATCATGGAAAAATTCCAAAAACTTCACGGAAAACAAGCACTTCCCGCCGCTGCCATCCCATCGGACGCAGTTGCCACTGCTTTATCCCGCATCGCGCCTTTGCTCCTTGCGTTTGCGCTCGTTTTCGCGCTTTCAGCGTGTGCGAGTAGGCGCGTGGATTCCGAAACGACAAAGGAGGTGGATCGAATCAGTAAGGATCTTAAAAATAAAAATCGTGAATTCCTCCTTGGCATCGCTGCGGCCTTCGCCAATGATCACTACTTTGTCTCTTACGACCCAGATGTCTCCGACGACACGATAATGCACATCCGGTATTACGCGCATGGCGTTCGCGATTCTGGCGAAAAATCTACAGTGAAAAGTTATCGGAACTCAAAAATCCTCTTTACTCGCGCCGCGAATAAAAATCACGCCGCTGCGCAATTTCACCTGTCGCTTCTTTATGAGTTTGGACGCGGCATCTATCCCGACCAAAACGAATCGCTCTTATGGCTGCGCAAATCCGCGAAGGCGAACTACGCGCCCGCCCAAAAGCGGCTTGCCGAGCGCGAAAAGTTTCTCGCTGACGCCGCCGAAACTGCCAAGCGCGAAGCAGAAATAAAACAGCCAGCCGAACAATATGAACTCGCACGTCGCTTTCGCGAGGGCGACGGCGTTCTTAAAAATCGCGTCGAAGCCGTGAAGTGGTGTCGCAAAGCTGCCGAAGGCGGTTTCGCCGCCGCGCAATTCGAGTTTGGAATGCGCCTACTCACTGGCGACGGCGTTCCGAAAAACGAAACTGAGGCACTCGTTTGGTTTGAAAAAGCGAGACAGCAACACAACGCCCTCGCCGAGTGCGCAATCGCACAGGCGCACTCAAAAGGTTTGGGCGTTCCCAAAAACGAAGCCAAAGCGTTTTCCACATACAACCGTCTCGCCGCCGCAGGTCTCTCCACTGCGCAATATAACCTCGCCATTTTATATAAAGAAGGGCGCGGCGTAGAGAAAAACGAAAGCCAGTCGCTTGCGTGGGCGCGAAAAGCCGCCGCGCAAGGATTTGTTCCTGCATACGCGCTCATAAAAAGTTTCTACGCCAAGGACAACATCGTGGATAACGCGAAACAATACGACGACGCCACTCTTGTCCGTTTGCGCGTCGCTGCCGAGCATGGCAACCCCGACGCACAGTTTCTACTCGGTCACGCCATCATGAAGAAATTTGACGGACAGTCCGCCGACCGTGAAGCAGTGCAATTTATCACCAGTGCGGCAACGCAGGGTAATTATGGGGCACAAGCGGAACTCGGACATCTTCTTGCTTCCGACACACAACGCGGCGGTCTCGTCCGAAACCGCCATGAAGGTTTTCGCTGGTATTGCCGTGCCGCCGTCTCTAACAAAACCGCAAAAGAACTTCCCAGCGCCTTTCTCGCTGGCCTCCTTTCCTCCGGCGCAGATGCTATCCATGCTACCCCCTACTTAAAAATCCAATCTGAAGTCCGCGCTGAAACTCCTGTCTTTGCCCCCGTGGAAACGCTTCTCCTGCCCTTGCAAGGAACAGATTGTTAATATGTTGTTTTTCACGAATTGCGAAGCCAAGATTTTGGGCATTTTTAGCGACTAACACGAACGTCTGCCCCCCCCCAAGTTCCTTCCCCGATTTGTCCGCGCCCTCGCGGGGTTGGAACTGAAGGGGCGGCAGCAGCGGTGTAGCAGCAGTGTAGCACAGACAATCCTGTCTGTGTTGTCCGTGTTGCTGTCGCCTTTGGCGACGATTCGCCCACAGACAGGATTGTCTGTGCTACACTCCACGCGCCGTCGTCCCTTCTGAACTCCGGGGAGAGTGGCATTGATACCGTGGGTTCCGTCGCGTTGCTTCGTCACCCTCGGTTAAATGCTGGACGCCCCGTTGGGGCTGACGGGCACCCTTTCTGTCCAAAGATAGCGAGAGTGCCCTCACCATTTTCCGGTGAGAAACTGGGCTGGGCCGAGGCGTTCGATGTTTGGGAGGAGGCGTTCTGTGCCGTCTTGGCGGCTGAGGATAGCGGCGCGATTTGCGCCGAGTTGGACGGCGATTGCAGCGAGTTGCTTGGCGGCACCAATGTCGGCTCCGCTGCCGATTTTGACTTCGAGCAATGTGTCCGCTTTTCCGCCGCGCTCGATGAGCAGGTCGGCCTCGTGACCGTCGGAGGTTCGCCAGAAATAGGCCGATGCAAACGGGTCGTCTATTTTGAGGGAGCGTTGAATGTTTTCCAAAACAAAGGTCTCCCAACTCGCGCCAGCAATCGGGTGCGTGAGAACCTCGTCGAGTGTGTTTAGGTTGAGCAGGTGGTGCAGCAGCCCCGTGTCGCGAAG
>JAITPT010000065.1 GCA_031289285.1 Puniceicoccales bacterium | reverse complement strand
TTCCGCGTTGGGTTTGAAGGAAAACTCGCCGACGCCGCCCGCGTGTCCGAACGCCAATCCGGCGAACAGCACCGCCGCCGCGCCGAGGCCGAGGCCTTTGATTTTGACCGAGCCAGCGGACATGCCCGTGGCAATGACGGCGCTCAAAACGAGCATCGCACGGGCGGCTTCGCCCATGAAGGCGGGAGCGACGTCAACGGCGGCGAGCAGCGTTGGCAGGGAAAGTAGAGAGTTGATGTCGAATTTCATTTTTCGCGATGAAGGCGGCGTGGCCGCTGGTGACAAAACCCGCAAGCGTGGTATTCGGACTCCGGACTTTCGGCGGAAAACGCTAAGCCGAGCAAGGAGCCGAGGGACGGAGTGCGTCTTCCGGCGTTTGCGTGGTCTGCGTGGTTTGATTTTCCGCCTGCCCCGCTGCCGCCTTCACGGGTTGCTCCTTTGCGGGAGACGCCCATTGGCTTTGCGCACCAGCCGACCCAAGTGTGAGACCGGTGTTGGCAGCGAGTTGCCCGTTACCGCAGCGCGACTGTTGCCGGTTTGCACGGCATTCCCAAAGCGCTCGCGAATTTACAAGGACAGGGTCTGTGAAAGAACTGGGCGCAAAAAAACGGGTGGCGCGGGGACGGTCAAGGGCGGTTTTGGGCGGGCAGGCGGGAGCGAGCAATGGCAAGGGCAGAGGCAAGGGCGAGGCGGATGTGCCTCATTGCCAGAGCGGGTGTTGCCGCCAGTTTTCCGGCAAGCCGATGTTTCTTAGTTCGCCCTGTTCGATTTCGGGGAAGCCGTCAAACAGGCGAAACAGCCGCTCTTTCCATTTTGTCGTTGAGGAGATTTTCCCCAGCCAGAAATGGCAAACGGTCAGTAAAAGGCCGGTTCTGTCAGGCGAGAAAGCAGGGGCAGTCCCCTTGACGTTTCCTGTGGTGATGTGCCATTGGGGGTCTTCGCTTAGGGGCGGAACTAAGGGCTTGACGCCCACGATTTGGTTCCAGATCCGTGCATGGTGTGCGCATGAATTACGCGCCGTAAAAACCGCTTTCATCCAAGAGTCCAATCGCTTGATAGGAAATCCGTAATCGGTAGCCACGGCGGCAATGACGAAGGGTTCGACAGCGTTTGCAAATCGGAGCGCATCGCCGCACGTCATCAGTTCGCAAGCCATCCAGAGCGGGAGTTCGTTGTGAACATCGCCGTAGGTCGCGTCAAAATGAGTGACGAAAGGAGTCTTTGCTTTTGACGCTCTTTCCTTCGCTCGCTTGAGAGCATTCAGCCAATTCGCGTGTTCGTCGGGTTTGAAGCGGGGAAGATTTTTGTTGTCTAAGTGCCCAAAGGCACCGTGCGCATGGACGAAGTGGAATACGAGGCGGGAGCGCACGGCGACTTCGATGCGCTCGATGGCGTCCAGAAAAATGCAGCGCAATCGGCGGTCAAAGGTGAGGTGCCTCCACACCTTGTCCAAGGTCGTTCCCGTTGCAAATTGGTCAGTGCGTTTCCCGCTGGAGTCGTAGGCGCGATAGGGAAACCAGTAACCACTCAGCCGATAGTAGTTCACGGCTTTCAGGCGGGCGATGAGTTTGGCTCTGTCGGCGACAAGTCCTCGCGCCAACAATTGGTCGGCTTGCTTTTCGAGGGAAAGCGGGATCTTGTCGTATCGCATGGCGGCGGTTGCCGTTGAGTGGTTGGGCAAAAAAAACACCCGCCGTTATGCGCATGCAAGCAGAGGCGCGGCGGGTTTAATAACGCGGACAATGCACGAGCCGGGGCGTTTGTCAAGCGAGGTGCAAAACTTTTTTCGAGTGCGATTTCAACCCGCCGCTGTCTTGCCGCGTCTGGTGCGCGTCGTGTCGGTGCTTGTGGCGTGGCGGCGGCTGCGAGCGGTTGCGGTTGCAGTCGAGTGGCTGGGCAAAAAAACACCCGCCGTTATGCGCATACAAGCAGAGGCGCGGCGGGTTTAATAACGCGGACAATGCACGAGCGGGGGCGTTTGTCAAGCTGGGACGAAACTTTTTTTCAGTCAGACCCCCAGACATGTTGTCCCAGCTTTTACGGTGGGAGCGCAGGTTCTATCTTGCCTGCAGATTTTTTTTCCCCACCGTCGCACGGCTTCACGGTTCGCTGCTGGCGGTTCACGGCTCACGGCTCAAAAGGAACTTTTCCCAAATAACGCCACGTCGCTGCGCTTGCCGCGCCAACTTTCACTCCCACTCTCTCGCATCTTTTTCACAACCTACATGGCATCCGAAAACAAACCCAAAACGGGCAACTACCGCTGGACGATTTGCGCCCTCGTGTTTTTTGCTACGACCGTCAACTACGTTGACCGAAACGTCCTCGGACAACTCAAAGACACGCTGCTTCCGCTCTTGCGTTGGGAGGACAATAGCCCGGGCAACAAGGAGTATTCGTGGGTCGTGAACGCCTTCCAAATCTCCTACGCCCTCGGCCTGCTCGTCGTCGGGCGTTGGATTGACAAGCTCGGCAGCAAGAAGGGCTACGGCGTGGCACTCACTGGTTGGAGCTTCGCCGCCATCGGCCACGCATTTTCGTTTGGCTTCCTCTCGTTCGCCGCGTGGCGGGCGGCACTCGGCGTCACCGAGGCGGGCAACTTCCCCGCCGCGCAAAAAACTGTCTCCGAGTGGTTCCCGAAAAAAGAGCGTGCGCTCGCGACGGGCATTTACAATAGCGGCACAAACATCGGTGCCATTCTCGCGCCCATCGTCGTGCCCTTGCTCGCCGCTGGCACACTCTTCGGTTGGAGCTGGCAATGGGCGTTTGTCATCACCGGCGCGGTCGGTCTTGTCTGGCTGTTTTTCTGGGTGACGATTTACAAATCGCCCGCCGAAAAACTTGCGGACGGCAAACTTTCCCAAGCGGAATACGACTACATCCACAGCGACGCTGACGAGCAGGCAGAAAACTCCGGCGCAGCGGCACAGGAAAAAGTTCCGTGGCTCAAGCTACTTTCTTATCGGCAAACGTGGGCGTTCTTTTTCGGCAAATTTTTCACTGACCCCGTCTGGTGGTTCTACCTTTTTTGGTTGCCCGGATTTCTCTCCGACGAGAACAAACGCCGCATCCTCGAAGCCTATCCGAAGGGTGTTCCTGGTGCGCTTTCCTCCGAAAAACTCGCCGCCATCGGCGTTCAACCCGACGACGCCGCTAAGGTGCTCTCGGTCTTCAAAACACTCGGCAGCGACCCCGCCGCCGCGAGCTATGCGCAGCTAATTGACGCCGGAATCAAGCCGGAGGTCGCCAACAAGTTTTACATGCTTGCCGACAACATCACGTTGCAAAAAGCACTCTCGGAGCTGACGAGTTTTACGAATGTCTTCAGCCCCTCGGTTGAGTTTTCAAAAATCGTAGAAGTGCCCGGGCTGGTCGTCTGGCCGGTGGCGGTCGCGGTTGTTTATACGATTTCGGTTTTCGGAAGTATCTTTGGCGGTTACCTGCCCAAACGGCTTGCCGACTCCGGTGTCGCTATCGGAAAAGCCCGCAAAAGTGCGATGTTTATTTACGCTCTTTTCCCGCTGACGGTGCTCGCCGCCATGAGGCTGGGCGATGTGAATATCTGGCTTGCCATCTTAACTATCGGTATCGGCACGGCGGCGCACCAAGCGTGGTCGGCGAACATTTTCACAACTGTTCCCGATATGTTTCCCAAAAAAGCGGTTGGCTCGGTAACGGGTATCGGGGGCATGGCGGGGACGCTGGGCAGTTTCCTTTTTACGCCTTTTGTCGGCCTGTTGCTCGATTACTTTGCCCGCCAACACAATCTCTCTCTTGGCTACGCCATCGTGTTTGTGTATTGCGCCATCGCCTACCTGCTCGCATGGATAATCATGCACATCTTCGCCCCGCGTTTTGAAAAAATCACGGATTTGTGAGTGTGAGTGCAGTGGCATTCAAAGCGGAATTAGGGTTCAAAGTGGCGGAAGACACCGCATTGCAGACTGCTAAGTCTGCTTCGCGGTGTTCGGTGCTCCAAGTAGGCTTAGCAGTCTGCGGGGCAGTCGTCGCGGAAGGCACTGGTAGCCATGCGGTTGCAGCATCTGCAAACGTGGTGTCGGCACTCATTCCCGCGTCCCTCGCTTTGCCCGCTGCACACCATAGTGCGACTGGACGGCATGTGTGGCGGCCTTACCCCCCCCCCCCCACACGGAGGGGGACGGCACTTTGGGGGAATAATTTACCAGGCTAAATAAACCACTTGACATGCATGGGCACGGAGGGGCACGGCTACACCGCGCACGACACAGGCGAGATACCCGTGCCACACACACCGACCATGCACTACGCATTCTCCTCATAGGGAGAACCGCCGAACCGCTGCGCTACAAGCAGACTTGGCACTCTGGGTTACAGTAAAATGCCAACCTGCCGCAGCATGTCAAACAAAAATATTAGCCTGGTTAATTATTTAGAGGGAATGAAGCATTGTTGCATAAATATGCGGAAAATCAAGCAGTTGCAATGCAGTAGGCATTTGGCCCATTTGCCGTGCTCGTAGTCGAATGAGATCACAGTTGTCCCATAGTGGGATGCACGGAAAGATGGGGGTTGTCGCATCTCAACCCCAACGGGGTTACCCTAAGAACGGCAGTTCAGCAGGAAGGGTTTGCGCAAGATTTTGAGGCGGATGCGGTTTGCGCTTTCCCGCCGCGCACCTTGTGGTGCATGGAGCGGAAAGCGCAAGCCGCAGACGTCCAAAAGATTGCGCAAAACCACCCGCATTAACTGCCGTTTTTAGGGTAACCCAACTGGGAACGTCGGTGTCTCGTCGGCTGCCACTGCTGCCGGTGCCTGCGGCGATGCTTCGGGCCGACGGGGTGCCAGCGTTCCCAGTGCCGCCGTCACACCAAAACACCAACAGTTTTTGCCCAACCTCGCGGACATTAGCCCATTGCAACGCAGCTGGGCAACCCCGTTGGGGGGCGTGATGCGATCACCAGAGAGCTTTCGCGAGGACTTCCGACGCGATGGGACGATTGTGGCACGAGGCAGATTTCCTTCGGTTTTTCTGTGCTCAGCGCACACCCGGCAGGGGGGCACTTGTGGGCGGTTTGGGCGGCGGGGTGTCTTTCACGGGCGGCGGCAGAGCATTGGGCAGGCCGGTATTGGGTGTGCCGGCGGGGGGGGCGCTCGCTCCGCCAGTGGCGGGCGGGGGGGGGGGCGGGGCGGAAAAAGGCGTGGGGTATGTCGCACGAACGGGCGCCGCATTTGGGGGCGGCGGCGGAGGTGGTGGCGGCGGGGTCGGGAAGAGCGTGGTGGATGTCGGGAGAGTTGCTGGTGTGAAAGATTGCCGCGGTGCCCCGCTGCGCCCGTCGTCAAGGAGGGTTGCACTTTTTTCCATGACACGCCTGTTTGTCTCAAGAATTCTTTCATTGATGGGGTCTTGAATCGGCACCTTCGTTACCTCCAGCGAGTAACTTTCTAAAAGCTGTGCGATGTCGTATATGTTCTCCACCGCGTCCGCAAACACCACGCCTTTGCCGGGGGCGATTTCGCGCAATTCATGGAGGCGACGCTTCATCTCAAGCGGGTTCCGCCGCGCCTCCGCCTCAATTGCCTTGAAAATGTTGTGCTGCACGTTGCCCGATTCGTTCAATTTCAACGCATACACAAGCTCGGTAAAAATCGGGAGTATCGAGGTTTTTGTGCTCAGGAGTGCTACGGCGATTTTCTCCGAAACCCGTTCGAGCGTGTTGGCGCGCGCATGGAAAAACTTCGCCTCAGTGGTAAATTCGCCTGTGGTCGTGTTTCTGCCTGTCTCGGCTTTTATCTGCGCGTCGCGCCGGTCTTTTGCGGCGGCTCCGAGGACGATGGCGAGTTGCTTGACGCCCGCTGGGCCGCAGCCCGCGAGGATAAACGCCGATTGCCCGACCCGCGAGTTGTTGCCGTTGCGCAGCGAGTAGTCGGCCTTTCTGATGATTTCCGGCAGGAGCGCGGTGGGCGCGTTGCGTAGCGCGACGGCGAGTTGCCATGCCCGCGTTTGGCTGACCTCTGGGTTGTTGCCGTAAAGCTCCGCCAGCGTGGGTTGGCCGGGCGTTGTCTGCGCCGCCTCAACGACGCCGAGCAGGGCAGGGGACGCACCGAATGTCGGCGGGCGTGTCGGCTGCTCAAACCCTTCAACCGCTATCGAGCGTTCCAAACGTTCGGCGGCACCCGTCATGTCTATGTCCGAGATTTCACCGTTGTCGGCGAAGTTGACGGTGTAGTCGAATATCTTGTCGCCATTGACGTCTATGCAAGCGGTTCGGAGCACGAGCTTGTTGTCAACGGGCACGTAGAGTTCCAGCACTTTTTTATCGGCGTGGCTGGCGTTCAGCAGTCCGCCGTAGTAATACGAGGTTTCGGTCTTTTTGCATCCGGCGAGAAACGTCGTGGCGGAGAGCGCAACCAGCGGCAACAGAAAGGCAAGAGGTGAGCGTTTCATGGCGGGAGAAAATGGCGTAGTGGCGGTGCCCGCGCAAGCCGTTTTGTTCTCGCCGCGCTCGCCTTTTCGGGCAGCCTCCGCCGCCATGCTAATCCGTCCCGACAACCGCGAGGCCAACCAGCTTCGCCCTGTCAATTTCCAGCCCGGAATTGCGCCCAACGCCGCAGGTTCCGTCCTCGTTTCTTTTGGCGCGACACAGGTCATTTGCGCCGCTTCTCTTGAGGCAAAAGTGCCTACGTGGATGAAGATGCAAGGCGTCAAGGGCGGCTGGCTAACCGCCGAATACTCGCTCCTGCCCTACTCCACTTTGGAGCGCAAACAGCGCGACATCGCCAAGGGGCGGCTTGACGGGCGCACGGTCGAAATCCAACGCCTCATCGGGCGGGCACTCCGCGCCGTCCTCGACCTCTCAAAAATTGACGGCTACACGCTCTGGGTTGACTGCGATGTGCTACAGGCCGACGGCGGCACACGCACGGCGTCCATCAGCGGTGCTTACGTCGCCGCGCAGCTTGCGGTGAAAAAACTCATCGCTGCGGGGAAAATCAAAGAGACGCCGTTCACCGACAGCGTCGCCGCCGTCAGCGTCGGCATTTACCAAGACGCGCCCGTGCTCGACTTGTGTTACATCGAGGACAAAGACGCCTCGGTGGACGCCAACATCGTGATGACCGGCTCTGGAAAATTCGTCGAAGTGCAAAGCTCCGGCGAGGAAGCGACCTTCGGCGCAGACGACCTGCAAGCCATGCTCGCCCTCGCCAAAGACGGCCTGCAAACGATTTTTGAAGCGCAGCAAACTGTCTTGAGCGGGAAATAACCGCCCGCCGCCGCCGCCCGCCATGAGCACCGCCGACATCGCCGCGACACCGGACGCCGCCCCCGTCATCTCCGCCCGAAATCTCAGCTACTGGTTTGAGGAGGGCGACGGGCGCAATCAAGTGCTGCGCGACGTCTCGCTCGACATCGCCGCAGGAGAAATCGTGCTCGTCACTGGCCCGTCCGGCTCTGGCAAATCTACTTTGCTAAAACTCATAGGTGCGCAGCGTGCCGTGCAGAGCGGGACGTTGTGCGTCAACGGCCACGAGTTGCGCGACGCGAAGCCCCGCGAGCTTGTGGAGACGCGGCGCGGCATCGGCTTTATCTTCCAATCGCACCACCTGCTCAAATCGCTCACCGTTTGCCAAAACGTGCAAATGCCCCTCTCGCACGACCCCGCGCAGACGGCGGCAAGCTCGCGGGCGGCGGCGTTGGCGATGCTGGCGCGTGTGGGGCTTTCGGAGCATGTCCGCAAACACCCCGCGCACCTCTCCGGTGGCCAAAACCAGCGCGTCGCCATTGCCCGCGCCCTCGCGGGGCGTCCGCGCATCGTGTTGGCGGACGAGCCGACCGCCTCGCTCGACAAACACACGGGGCGCGAGATAGTCAGCCTGCTGCAAAGTCTCGCCCGCGAAGACGGCGTCACCATCGTCCTCGTCACGCACGACAACCGCATCCTCGACATCGCCCACCGCATCCTCGAACTTGAAGACGGTCGCCTCAAATCCTGAAACCCGCCCGCCCGCCAACCCGCCAAAATCACCAAGCCGTTAACCGCCAAATCGCCAACCGCCGCGCATGAACCGTTTCCGCCCGTATCGCAAATTCCTCCGCCCCGCGCTGCCGCACTTCTTGGGCGCACTCGCCTTCGGCCTCGTCTATGGCGTCGCCAGCGGCTTCGGGTTGCCCTTCCTCACGAAGAAAGTCTTGCCCGTCGTCTTCGGCGCAGACGGCAAGCGCGGCGACCTCGTGCTCCTCCGCGATTGGGGCGGCATCGTTGACTGGCCGCCCCTCGTCGTGCCCGCCGCATACGTGCTCCTCTTTGCCGTCGCACTCCTACCCGCCGCTTTCGCAGTCCGCTCCCTCTCACATTTTTTCAACGTCTATCTGCTCAACTACGCCGGTGTGCGCGTGCTCGAAGGTGTGCGCGTCGCGGTCTTCTCGCGACTGCAAGAATTGCAAATCTCGTTTTTCAAAAAACACAATTCGGGCGACCTCATCAGCCGGATTACTGGCGACACCAACCACGTCAAAACCGTCGTTGTGGACATCTCCAACGACCTGCTCATCCAGCCCTGCACGCTGCTTGGCGCGACGGGCTACGTCGTTTGGGAGTGTCTGCGGACGCCCGGCATGGCGCGATTTTTGCTCGCGCTGCTCATCGTCCCTGCGGTCATTTTGCCCGTGCGCCATTTCGGGAAAAAGTTGGCGAAGCGCACTGGCGAGATGCTTGCCCACGCGGGGCGTCTCTCCGCCATGCTCACCGAGAACCTGCAATCGCCCCGCGAAATCCGCTCCTACAACCTCGAAGGACGCGAGCGCTCACGCTTCGGTGAACAGGTGCGGCAGCTTTTTCGCGCCCAGTTAAAAATCGTAAAATACGAAAAAATGCTTCCGCCGCTCATCGAGTTTCTCAGCGCGGGCAGCATCGCCTTTGCCATCTACCAAGCGGCGGGCGCGGGCGTCACGCTCGACACCGCGCTGGGCATTATCGCCGCGCTCTTCTTTTGCTACGAACCGCTCAAACGCCTCGGCAACGTCCACAACAAAGTCCGCTCCGCCTCTGCCGCCATCAACCGTCTCGAGGAAATCCTCGCCGCACCCGTCACCATCTCCGACCCGCCCCAGCCCGCCGCCATGCCCCGTGTGCGAGGCGAAATCACCTTCGAGAACGTCAGCTTCTCCTATGGCGCGGAACCCGTCCTGCTCGACATCTCGCTACGCATCCGCGCAGGCGAAACTGTCGCCCTCGTCGGCCCCAGTGGCGCGGGCAAAAGCACCTTCGCCAACCTCGTGCCGCGTTTCTACGACCCCACCGCAGGCGTCGTCCGGCTCGACGACGCCGACCTGCGCGAGCTACGCCTCGCCGACCTGCGTGGTGCCGTCGCTCTCGTTTCGCAAGACCCCGTGCTCTTCGACGACAGCCTCTACAACAACATCCTGCTTGGGCGTCCCGACGCTACTCGCGCCGATGTCTTACGCGCTGCTGCCCAAGCTGGTGCCAGCGACTTCATCGAGGCCATGCCGCAAGGCTGGGACACGCCTGCTGGCGAACGTGGTGGCAAACTCTCTGGTGGCCAACGCCAGCGCATCGCCATCGCCCGCGCTTTTCTCAAAAACGCTCCTGTGCTCATCCTCGACGAAGCCACCTCTGCGCTTGACGCCGCGACGGAGGCCGCTGTCCAGCAGGCTTTCGAGCAGCTTGCAGCGGGCAAGACCACCTTTGTCATCGCGCACCGTTTCAGCACTATTCGTTTTGCCACGCGCATTCTTGTTTTTGACAAAGGTCGCATCGTCGGCGACGGCTCCCACTCTGCGCTGATGGAAACCTGTCCCCTCTACCGCGACCTCTGCTTGCGGCAAAGTGCCTCATAAGAGCATTTCTCGACTAAAGATATAATAATTCCAAAAGGTGATAGTGGGTATGCAGTCAACGTGTCTCGTTTTTTCTGCACCTGATATCGTGTTCGTTCGTTCGTTGCTTTTGTTCGTTTGTCCTATCAAATAGTTTTTTTAGTCTGGTAAATTATTCCGGATGGAGGGGGGGGGCTGGTTGCATGGCATGGAATCAACGAGTCTTGTTTTTTTTGCGCCCGTGCTCGTGCTCGTTCGTTCGCTGCTTTTGTTTGTCTTGTCAAATAGTTTATTTAGTCTGGTAAATTATTCAAGAGGGGGGGTTGGTTGCATGGCATGGAGTCAACGAGTCTTGTTTTTTTTGCACCTGTGCTCGTGCTCGTTCGTTCGCGGCTTTTGTTCATTTGTCCTGTCAAATAGTTTTTTTAGTCTGGTAAATTATT
>JAITPT010000053.1 GCA_031289285.1 Puniceicoccales bacterium | reverse complement strand
CAATTCCTTGTTTGCGCCCAAAACCGCCTTATACTGCGCAGTTTTAATTCTGGTTTTGATGTCCTCCAAGATGGAGAAATATTCGCTGTTGTTTAGTAGCATATCGGTGCTCCTTCTATTTTTGCGGTGGAGACATTAGTTTTGCGGCGCAGTGCGTCTTTATGCGTCAGAATGCGCTCAATCGTGACGGGTGCGCGTGAGGGAAAAAATCTCACGCGAAGACGCGAAGACGCGAAGTGAGAGGCAGTGGTTGCAATGTGCAAAATTTGCACATTGCTTTTTTCGTCAAGCTCACTTTCCGCAAAGATATTGCGGATGTGTTTTGTGATAACGGAGCGTTCGCGTCCAAACAACTGCGCCATCTGCGCCTGTGTGAGCCAGACGGTGTCGCCTTGCATACGGACATCAATCTTCGTCAAACCGTCGGTAGTTTGATAGATGATGATTTCGGAATTATCGGACTTCATGCGGGCGTTTTCAGTTTGGGTGCTTGGCGGGTTAGTTTGGTTGTTTAGTGGGTTACTGGGTTGGTGGCTTAGTCTGTTGTTTGGTGGTTTTGTGTCCGGCGAGGGCGTAGTAGAGGATATAGGCGTAGCAGGGGAGCATACAGATTAGGAAGGCGAGTTGGAAACTGATGCCAAACCATGCTTGGGAGCGGGCATAAAATTGGGGGATTAACGCGCCGCCGGCGATTGCCATTATTAGGAAGGCGGAGCCGAGGTTGGTGAAGCGGCCAAGGCCGGCGATGGCTAAGGGGAAAATGGCGGGCCACATTAGCGAGTTGGCGAGGCCGAGTAGGGCGACAAACAACACCGAGACGGGGAGCCAGCCGAAGAGGATCGCCGTTATGCCGCCAGTTAGGTATGCGCCCGCCGTGAACACCGCACCGAGGACAGCGCATAGGCCGAGGGCTTGTTCTTGTTTGATGAAGCGCGGGATGGCGATGATGCCGCCAATGTAGCCGATGACCATTGCGCCGAGGGTGAACGAGGTGAGGAAACCCGATTTGTCGGTCGGCACACTCATCGCTTTGCCGTAAAGCCCGATGGCGTCGCCCGCCATAATTTCAACACCCATGTAGAGAAATAAGCACAGCACACCGAGAAGCAGGTGCGGGTAATTCAAAATGCTCGGACGCGCCGTAGCCGCAGTGGCGTCACCACTCCCGCCAGCGTCGTCGGCGGCGTTGTCGTTGGCACGGGCGTTGCTTTTTTCCGTGTCAATCTCTGGCAGTGGCGAGCGCAGCACGGCGAGTGCGAGTAGGGCGAGCACGATGACGAGCACGATGTAGGGCGTGACGACGCGCCCCGCGAGGGCGTCGAGGTCGGCGTTGCGAGCGGCGGTCAACTCGGAGATTTTCGCGGTGGCGGTAACCGCAGTTGCGGAGGCGGCGTCGGCGGTGCTGGCGAGGGTAACTTTCAGCGCGTCAATTTGCGTGGTGAGTGCGTTGACTTTTTCTTCGATGTCTTTTGCGCCTCCCAACAGTAGCGCGGCGAACAACGCCGAGCCGATGGCACCGGCGGTCTTGTTACAAATGCCCATTATGCTGATGCGTTTTGCGGCGCTTTCGAGTGGGCCGATGATGGAGATGTAGGGGTTCGACGCGGTTTGCAGGAATGCCAGACCGGTGCCGACGATGAACAGCGACGTGAGGAACAGCCCGAAGCTGCGCGTCTGCGCCGCCGGTATGGACACCGCCGCGCCCACCGCCATCACCGCCAAGCCGAGCGCCATTCCGCGCTTGTAGCCCGTCTTCGCGAGAATGGCCGCTGCTGGCAACGCAAGGAAAAAATATGCCATGTAAAAGGCGAAGGTCACGAAGAGTGCCTGTGCGTCGGTCTGCAAATCGCAGGCGAGTTTCAGGAAGGGGATGAGGGCACCGTTGAGCCACGTCACGAAGCCGAAGACGAAGAATAGTGCGCCGATGATGGCGATGGAGACAAGGTATTGGCGTCCGGTCTGGACGCCGCTACTTGCAGGGGAGGGAAGGGTGGGAGAGGCCATGATTGGGAAAAAAGTTGGTTTTTGAGGTAGGCGAAAAAAAAGAAAAAACGATGTTGACGCAAGCGCGGGAAATCGTTTCCTGCGTCTCTTCCTTTTAATGGTGGATGTAGCTCAGTTGGTTAGAGCATCGGTTTGTGGTACCGAGGGTCGCCGGTTCAAATCCGGTCTTCCACCCCATATTTTTTCAAAGCGTGGACACCTCCTCTTTTGACGCCATCGAAGACGCCATCGCAGACATCGCCGTCGGCAAACTCATAATCGTCACCGACGACGAGCATCGCGAAAACGAGGGCGACCTGATTATGGCCGCCGAAAAAGCGACACCCGAAACCGTGGCACTCATGGTGCGCCATTGCAGCGGCATCATCTGCGTCCCGACCGTCGGCGAACACCTGCTGCGGCTGGGCCTCGGCCCGATGGTTGCGCAAAATCGCGACGCTATGCGCACCGACTTCACGGTCACCGCCGACGCCGCCGAGGGCGTCACCACGGGCATCAGCGCCGCCGACCGGGCGCGGACAATTCGCATCATCGGTTCGCCGGATTCGACGGCGGAACAGCTGACGCGCCCGGGCCACGTGTTTCCGTTGCGGGCGAGGCAGGGCGGCGTGCTGGAGCGTGCGGGGCACACCGAGGCGGCGGTAGATTTGGCGCGGCTGGCAGGGCTGTTTCCGGCGGGCGTGCTCTGCGAATTGGTCAACGATGACGGCACTGTGCAACGTCTGCCGCAGCTGGCGGAGTTCAAGAAAAAGTTTGGGCTGCGGCTTGTCTCCATCGCCCAGCTCATCGAATACAGGCTGCGTCGCGAGAAACTTGTGGAGCAGGTTTCGCAGCAGCCGTTCCCGAGCGAACACGGCGATTTCACGCTGCGGGTTTTTCGCGCCAAGCCGGACGGACGCCGCTGCTTGGCGTTCACGGCGGGCGACCTCTCTGGTGGCGAACCGCCGTTGGTGCGCGTCCAGTGCGAAAACATTTTTGGCGATGTCTTCGGGCGGCGCGATGGGGCAGGGCGTCGGACTCCGGCGGACTCGCTCGCCGCGATTGCGCGGGAGGGGCGCGGCGCGTTTCTCTACATTGGGCGGGCGCGTGACGCCGAGGAGGTGCCCGTCGCGACGCCGGAAAACGCCGACGCCGCGCAGGCGGTTTTCGCGCCAGACTTGCGTGACTACGGCATCGGTGCGCAGGTGTTGGCGTCGCTGGGTCTGCGCAAAATCCGTTTGCTCACCAACAACCCGCGCAAGGTCGTCGCGCTACGCGGCTACGATTTGGAAATCGTCGGGCAAGAGCGTTTCTGAGCGCGGCTTTTGCATCCTGCTTTTGGGGCGGCGCGGCTTGCGCTCCTCTTTCTCCACACACCCGCCCGCCGACTCCACACCTCTCCCTCGCGTTCGCCCCGCTCACTTCGTCATTGCTGGGCGGGCGCGCTTATAGTGCAAATCGGGTGCGCGTTCCTGGTGGCGTTCGGCGGAGGGACGGGCGCGAAAATCTTCGCCAGACGGCTCCAATTGCGCGGCGAAGGCTTCCAGCGAACGCCCCGCAGTAATCGCCTCCGCCAGCTGCTGGACATCCTGCAAGACGGCGGTTGGCTGATAAACGTAGTTTGCCAAATCCTCGTAGCGCGTCGAACCCGTGAGCACGAGCAGCGTTTTTAGGCCGTATTCGACCGCGCCGCGGATGTCGGTTTCCATCGTGTCGCCGACCATGAAGACATCGGCGAGCGTGAGGTCGGGGCGTTTCGCGAGCACGCGCTGGCAGGCGCAGGCATACATAAACGGGTTGGGTTTCCCCAAAAAGTAGGGACGTGCGCCCGCGCTGGCTTCGAGGTAGGCGGCGAGTGCGCCCGCGCCCGGACGGGTTTTTTCCGCGCCGACGGGGCACCAGTTGTCGGGGTTCGTCACTACAAAACGTGCGCCGCGTTCCAGCAGTTCGTGGGCGCGGTTGAGTTTTTCGATGGTCGGTGTGCCCTCGCCGACGATGACGTAGGTGGGGCGAAAGTTGTCGTTGGGGATGTTTGCATCGCGCAGTGCCGAGACGATACCGCCTTCGCCGACGACGAAGGCCGTGCTCGAAGGTTGCACGGTGCGCAGAAAGTCGGCGGTGTTAAGTGCAGACGTGTAGAAGTGGTCTGGCCTGAGACCCGCGATGCCAAGATGACCGAGTTTCACCACCAAATCTTCTTGCGTGGGCATCGAGTTGTTGGTGACAAATAGAAACGGGATGTCCCGCTCTTGGAACATATCTATCAGCTCGTGCGCGCCGGGAATGAGATAGTTTTCTCTGTAAATTACCCCGTCCATATCAAGCAAGTAAGCGGCTTTCTGGGTCAGTTTGTTTTCCATATTGCCGCCGATAAAGCAGATTTCGTGCCAGAGGCGCAAGGCGGGATTTTCCGTCCGCTACCCGCCACTCCGCCCGCTCGCCTCGCGTTTTCGCGCTTGCGGCGCATCAGCATTTCACCTTTCCTGCACGGCTCTTTTTTCCACGTTTCCTCCGCTATGTTAAAACGCACCTTCTTAAAATCTCTCCTCGCAATCGCCGCAGTCTGCGCGGGCGCGACTATGGGCAATGCCGCCCCCGAAACTCCGCCGCCGGGCACACTCGCGTTTCACCTGAAAACGCGCGACCTCCCCGAAAAAAAAGGCGGCCCCGTCTGCGAAAACACCGTGCGCATCCGCACCGAGCACTGGAAGCCTGCCGAGACGGGCATCATCATCATAGACATGTGGGGACGCCACGGTTGTCCAGAGCTTACCGCCCGCATCAACGAACTCGGCCCCGTTATGAACGAAATGCTCAACGCTGCCCGCGAGAAGGGCATCTTCATCGTCCACGCCCCCAGCGGCGACCTCCAAAACTTTGACAAAGATTACCCCGAAAACCCCAAAGCCCGCCTCACCACAAAGTCCTTCCGAAAAGGCTTCGGCAACAACACCCACTGGCCCGCGTGGGAACACGGCTCGCCCTCCGAAGAAGGTGCCCCAATGCCCATTGACAATCGCGGCGGTTGCGCCTCTTGCGCCGACGAAGCCAAGCGCACCGTCCCCATCTGGCGTCAAACCGAAGGCATAAAAATCAACGACAAAGACAGCCTCACCGACGACTACAAAGAAATCATTGACGCCTTCAAAGCCAAGGGCATCAAAAACGTTATCATCATGGGCGTTCACACTAACATGTGCATCCTCGGACGCCCCTTTGGCCTGCGCGCCATGAAAAAACAAGGCTTCAACACCGTCCTCATGCGCGACATGACCGACCTCTCTTACAACGACGTCCCAGGCAGCAAAAACCTCGCTCCCCACGTCCCGCACTTTACCGGCCTGCGTTACCTCTGCGCCTACATCGAGACCTACGTCACGCCCACCATCCTCTCCACCGACATCACCGGCAAACGCGCTTTCCGTTTCAAAGAAGCCGACCGCGAATGGCTCACCGTTGACACCAACACGCTCCCGCCGCCCGCGCCGGGCAAAGTCGCCGAGACTGGCGACCGCATCCGTTTTCGCCTCCAAGTGCGCGATGTCCCCCAGAAGCGCGACCAAAAGCCCACCGACAACGCCATCCACGTCCGCACCGAAGACTGGAAACCCACCGAGACGGCAATTCTCATTTGCGACATGTGGACGCAGCACGGCTGCCGCCACGCCACTGCCAACATCAACGAGCTTGGCCCCGTCATGAACAAGGTCATCTCCGCCGCTCGCAACAAAGGTGTCCTCATCATCCACGCTCCCAGCGGCAACCTCCAAAACTTCGACATAGATTACCCAGAAAAACCCAAAGCCCGCCTCACCTCGAAAGCCTTCCGCAAGGGGTTTGGCAACAGCACCCATTGGCCCGCGTGGGAACACGGCTCGAAGGCCGAAGATGGCTACCCGTTCCCTGTCCGCGCCAACGACGGCGGCTGCCCCGAATGCGGCAAGCCCGGTTTCCCCGGCCTCCCCCACATTGGCCGCCAGACCGCCAGCCTCGAAATCAAGGACAACGATGTCCTCACCGATGACTACAAGGAAATCTTTGACTACCTGCGCCACCGAGGCGTCAAGAACGTCATCATGATGGGTGTCCATACGAACATGTGCATCCTTGGGCGTCCCTTTGGGCTACGTGCGCTGCGCAAACAAGGTTTCAACACGGTCTTCATGCGCGACATGACCGACCTCATGTATAACAACGCTCCGGGCAAAGAAAACCAATGGCCGAAGGTCAACCACTTTGACGGCCAACGTCTCGTCAACGCCTACATCGAAACCTTTGTTTGCCCGACCGTCCTCTCCACCGACATCACCGGCACCCCCGCCTTCCGCTTCAAAGCCGATACGGGAGCCGAGAAAAAATAACCCGGTCTTCTGCGGTGCGGAGTGTAGCACAGACATCTCGCCCGTGTGTGTTTGTGGCGACGGCGCAGTGTTATGGAGTGCGGTGGCAGAGGGCGCGGAGTGATAACGTAGCGACCGGCGACACCGCTTTCACCGCGCTGGAAGTCACCGGAAACCGTTGCGGTCTCGATGTCTGCGAAAGCGCTGGCTGCGTTAGGGGGAGGGACTGCATCTGTGAAAGCGGTGTCGGCGGGTGCTGCGCTACGCTTCGCACCCTCTGCCACCGCACTCCAAAAAAAGCGTCGGGGCTGCAAAGTGCTGCGCGTTCAAAAATGCGTCGGAGCTGCTGCGCGGGACGGACGCAAAAGACACCGTCCCGCAGACTGCCAAGTCTGCGGCTGTGGCGGGCGGGGGAAATTGTGTTTTGCGCGGGGCAGGAAAACGCTTTGCTGCGGGGTATGAGCGACGCGACACGCAACGAACCATACAAGATACTTTCCGCACACCGAACAGGGCCGTTTCACGGCGTCGCCGAACTCTCCCGCGATTGGACAGAGGCAGCCGCGCCGCCCTTCGCACTCGAAGCCCCCGCCAAACTCCGCCGCGCCGTCCCGATGGGAGCAGAGCGCTGGGCACGACTCTCCGCTTACTACACCGACGCCGCCGGGCACACCGTCTTCCTGCTCCGCCTCGAACTCCACCCCAATCTCGATTGGCAAAACGAAACCGTGTTCGCCGCTGGCGACTTCAACCACTGGCAGCCCGACGAGTCGTGGGCACTCCGCCCGCAAATCTCCGAGGGCGAAACCGAACTCGCACTGACTCGCCCCGAAACACCACAGGCCGGCACATTCAAGTTCGTGACGCGCTCCGGCAAATGGCTCGAACCCCCAGCACAAGCACCCAACCGCTGTCGCGATTTTTTCGGAAACATCAACCACCGCATTGACCCCGCCCGCACCGGACACCACGCCTTCGTCTTCGCCTCCGAAGCCCCCGCAAATCTCGCCGCCCCCGAACGTCTGCTCTGGACAGAGGCCAGCAACGAACACGCCGCCAATATTTGCGCCGGCGAACTCCTCCTCCAACAGGAGACAAGCCTCGAAATGGGCGCACACATCCGTGGCGGCGAAACCGTCTTTCGGATTTTCGCGCCACGCGCTACCGCAGTGAGACTCGAACTTTCGCCACCGCCAAACGACGTCCCCGCCGTCCCCGCCGACCTCGCCGCCGACCACGCCGCAACCCTCGCCCACGCCGCCGCCGTCCCCGCCGCGCTCGCGCTCACGCCGCTCGGCGACGGCGCGTGGGAGGCACGGTTGCCGCAGGAGCTTCGCGGCTGGCGTTACAGTTACCGCATAGCGGGAGACAACTCCGTCGCGCCCGCCGCTGGCTTCGATGAAAACACGCCCGTGCTCGACCCGTGGGCACTCGCCGCTCTCGGCCCCGCTGGCCCGGGCATCGTCGTTGACACCGCCCGCATCCCCGCCGCCGCCCGCCAACATCGCCCGCCTGCCCCCGCAGACGCCGTCATCGTCGAAGCCCACCTGCGCGACCTACTGTCCGCCGCCGCACCCGCCGCGCTCGCCGCATCCACCGCCGCCACCGCGCCCGTCGGTTTCCGCGAGCTCGCCGCTTGGCTACGCTCGCCGGATTGTTACCTGCGGCGTCTCGGCGCAAACGTCCTCGAGCTTTTGCCCGTGCAAGAATACGAGCGCAGCACCACCTCCACCTCCACCGCCACCTCCTCCGCCGCCGAATACCACTGGGGCTACATGCCCGTGAACTGGTTTGCGCCTGCCTCCGCCTACGCCAGTGCCCCTGCTGCCGCCTCGCACACCGCCGATTTGCAAAACCTCGTCGCCGCCTGCCACGAGGTCGGCATCTCCGTCGTCCTCGATGTCGTCTATAACCACACTGGTTCGCCTTGTGCGCTGGGTCTCATTGACAAAGCCTACTACCTCGAGACCGCGCCCGACGGCACCCTCTCAAACTGGAGTGGCTGCGGAAACGATTTGCGCCCGACGACCCCGATGGCGCGGCGGCTCGTCCTCGAAAGCCTCCGCCACCTCGTCGAGCATTTCGACGTGGACGGCTTCCGCTTCGACCTCGCCGAGCTACTCGGTGCGCCGCTCCTGCGCGAGATTGAGCGCGGCTTGCGTCCACTCAAACCCGGCCTGCTCCTCATCGCCGAGCCGTGGAGTTTCCGCGGCAACATCGTCCGCGCCCTCGACACCACCGGCTACACCTCTTGGAACGACGGCTTCCGCGAGTTCCTCCCCGCCTACGTGCGCGACGCGGGCAGCGCGGGCGGCCTGCGCCATTTCCTCTCCGGTTCGCCCGCCTCGCCCGCCGCCATGCCCTTCCACTCGCTCAACTACACCGAGTCGCACGACGACCGCTGCTGGCTCGACCGCATCACGGAAAACCCTGCTAACAACGGCACCACGCCGACGCCCGCCGACGCCCGCCGCACGCGCCTCATGGCCGCCATCCTCTTCGCCTCGCTGGGCGTGCCCATGCTCGCCGCAGGTCAAGATTTCCTGCGCACCAAGCACGGCGCAAACAACACCTACCAGCGCGGCGACCTCAACGCCCTCGACTACGCCCGCCTCGATGTTTTCCGCGACACCCACGAATACTTCCGCCGCTGGATAGCCTTCCGCCTCGGCCCGAGCGGCGCGGCACTGCGCCTGCGCGAACGTCCACCCGAAGGTTTCCTGCGGTTTTTCCACGCGGAAAATTCCAACGCCCTCGCCGCCCTCTACAACGCCAGCGACCTCCCCGCGCCCGCGCCGCCGCCGCTCCTTTTCGCCGTGAACCCCGCCGCCACGCCTGCCGCCATCGCCCTGCCCGACGTGGCGAAAGCGCGTTTCCGCCAGCTCGCCGACGCCGACGTATTCGATGCCCACGGCCTGCCGCCCGAAAAATGTTTCCCGTGGGACGGCGAAACCCTCACCCTCCCGGCACTCTCGGCTGGCCTCTGGGCGGCTTGACAAAAAAAACTCGCCGCACCCGTCCTTTTCCTTATTTCTGCTCGCCACCACTCGACCACTTTTCTTTTCCCTTCCCATTTTCCGCTCATGTTCGAAGACCACAACGAAAGCATAAAAGAAATCGCCATTGCCGCCAATCTGCTCGACAACGCGCAAATCGAAGCACTCTGGGATACACACGTCCAGACGGGCAAACCCTTCGCCGACTCCCTTTGCGACTCCGGTCTGCTCGAGCGCGACGTCCTCCTTGCCGCCCTCGCCGCGCACCTCCAAGTCCCCTTCGTCCCAATCGTCGAAGCCGACGAGCTTGACCGCAACCTCACCCGCCTCCTCAAGCCCGAGCAGGCGCACAAATACGGCATAATCCCACACGCCGCCGACCCGAACAAAATCACGTTCCTCGCCAAAGACCCGCTCAACTTCACCATCATTGATGACCTGTCGTTCCTCTTGCAGCGCGACATCGAGCTGGCCGTCGCCGACCCCGTCCGCATCCAAGACCTCATCATCCGCGTCTATGGCGACCAGAAGTCCAGCCTCGAAGACTTCATCCGCGAGATAGAAGGCATCAGCATCGGCGACAGTTCCTCCGACCACGAGCTAACCTCGCAAGCCTCGCAGGCACCTATCATCCGCTTCGTTGACCTCGTGCTCCAAGAGGCCGTCAAGGCCAAAGCCTCCGACATCCATTTCGAGCCGTTTGAAGACCAGTTCCGCATCCGCTACCGCATAGACGGCGCGTTGTTTGAGATGGCACCGCCGCCCAAAAGCCTCGCCGGTGCCGTCATCGCCCGCGTCAAGGTCATGTCCTCGCTCAACATCGCCGAGAAACGCATCCCCCAAGACGGGCGCATCAAAACCGTCGTCAGCGGGCGCCCCATTGACGTCCGCGTCTCCACGCTCCCCACGCAGTTTGGCGAGAGCGTCGTGCTGCGTATCCTCGACAAATCCGTCGTCAACCTCGACCTCGAAAACCTCTCGATGCAGGAGGAAATCATGGAAGGCATCCGCGACCTCGTGAACCGCCCCAACGGCATCTTCATCGTCACCGGCCCCACCGGCTCCGGCAAAACGACGACCCTCTACTCCGCACTGCGCGAGGTGAACGTCACCGACATCAAAATCCTCACCGCCGAAGACCCTGTCGAATACGAAATCGAGGGCATCATGCAGGTGCAGATTAACCACCAAGTCGGCCTCACGTTTGCCAGTGCGCTGCGCTCCTTCCTGCGCCAAGACCCCGACACCATCATGGTCGGCGAAATCCGCGACCTCGAGACCGCGCAAATCGCCGTGCAAGCCTCGCTCACAGGCCACGTCGTCCTCTCGACACTCCACACCAACGACGCGCCGGGCGCCGTCACCCGCCTCATAGATATGGGGCTGGAGCCTTACCTCATCGCCGCCTCGCTCGAAGGCGTGCTCGGCCAACGCCTCCTGCGCAGCATTTGCAAAACCTGCCGCACCGCCTACGAGCCTGACCAAAGCGTCGTCGGGATGCTCGGCGTGGACCCCGTCGCCATCGCAGATAAACAATTTTACTACGGGCGCGGCTGCTCCGATTGTAACCGCACCGGATACAAAAGCCGCCAAGGCCTTTTCGAGTTGATGATAATTAACGACCGCCTACGCGACCTCATCACCAACAAAGCACCGACCCTCGTCATCAAGCAGTGTGCCATCGAAAACGGAATGCGCACCCTGCGCGACGACGGCCTGCGCTGCATCTTCGACGGGCGCAGCACCATCGAAGAAGTCCTCAAATACACCTAATCTTTTTTCTCCACCAACAACCGCACACAAACCTCAACTCACTCCCACTATGGCCAAGTTCAAATACAAAGCGTTAGACATAAACGCCAAAACCCAGAGCGGCTCTATAGATGCCGCCAACGAATCTGCCGCGCGGGCACTCCTCATCGCCCGCCAGCTGAAGGTCACGGAAATTTCCGAAGAAGCTGGCTTCTTCGGCGGCGGCAAAGGCAAAAAGAGCGGCACCGTGCGCACCGGAAAAGTCAAAATCGAGCTTTTGACCATCTTCACACGCCAACTCGCGACCCTGCTCAAAGCCGGTTTGCCCCTACTGCGCGCACTCGAGATTTTGCGCAAACAAGAGAAAAACCAAAATCTCAAAAACATTGTCGCAAGCCTCTGCGAAAACGTCCAGTCCGGTAACAACATCTCCGAGTCTATGATGCAGCACTCGAAGGCGTTCGACTACCTCTACACAAACATGATTCGCGCTGGCGAAGCGGGCGGTGTGCTCGACCGCGTGCTCGACCGCCTCGCAGGCTTCATGGAGAAATCCGTCAAACTCAAAAAGAAAGTCAAATCTGCGATGACCTACCCCGTCGTCGTCGTCGCTGTCGCCGTCGGCATCGTCTATTTGCTCATGGTGAAGGTCATCCCGACCTTTGAAAGTATGCTCGCCGCCCAAAAAACTCAGCTGCCGGAGTTGACACGCATCGTCGTCGGCATCAGCCGCTTCCTCACCGAATACTGGTATGCGCTCCCCTTCCTCATCTTCGCACTCGTCACTGGCGGCAAAGCCATCGTGAACACCAAAAGAGGCAAACGCATCCTCGACAAACTCATCTTCCGCATCCCCAAAGTCGGCACCTTTGTCACCGTCGCCGCCGTCGCCCGCTTCGCCCGCACATTCGGGACACTCATGGCCTCCGGCGTCCCCATCTTACAAGCCATCACCATCACCCGCGACACGATGGGCAACGTCGTCATCGGCGAAGCGCTCACCAACATTCACGACCGAGTGCGCGACGGCGAACCGCTCTCCGTGCCCCTCGAACAATCCAACGTCTTCCCGGCAATGGTCGTAAGCATGATACAAGTCGGCGAAGAGACCGGTCAGCTTCCAGAGATGCTCAACCGCGTCGCCGACACCTACGACGAAGAAGTGGACAACACCGTCAGCGGCCTCACCTCCATTATCGAGCCGCTCCTCATCGTCTTCCTCGCCGCCGTCGTCGGAACCATCGTTATCGCAATGTTCCTGCCGATGATTTCTCTCATCCAAAACATGATGGGAAAATAAAAAAACTGACGGGCAAAAAAGCCTTTCAAATATCCTTCCGCCATCCGCCTACTTCCTTCCGCCGTCGCCATCCGCCGTCCATTACTGCCTGCCGAAAAACACATGAAACTCACCAACGCCAACGCCGACATCTTTGTCCCTGACAACACGCCGCTTGACGCCGCTCTTGCCCGCGTCACGCACCTCGGCGTCTGCGCCCACCAAGACGACCTCGAGTTTATGGCCGTCCACGGCATCCTCGAATGCTTTGGGCGCTGCGACAAATGGTTTGCGGGTGTCGTCGCCACGGACGGCGCAGGTAGCTCGCGGGCAGGCATTTACGCGGGTTACTCCGATGCTGGCATCGCTGCCTTACGTCCGGGCGAGCAGCGCAAAGCTGCCTACGTCGGCGAATACGCCGCCATGCTCCAACTCGGCTACACGAGTGCCCAAATCAAAGACTCAGCCAACGCTGCCCCTGCTGCCGACATTGAGGCTATCCTCAACGCCACCAAACCCCAAGTCGTTTATCTCCACAACCCTGCCGACAAGCACGACACCCACATCGCCACCACTCTCCGTGCCATCGCTGCTCTACGACGTCTTCCTAAAGCTGACCGCCCAAAAAAAGTTTATGGCTGCGAAGTCTGGCGCAGTCTCGATTGGTTGCCTGACGCCGACAAGCAAATCCACGATGTCAGTCAATTTGCCAATCTCCAAGCGGCTCTCAACGGCGTCTTTGACTCTCAAATCACTGGTGGCAAGCGTTATGACCTCGCCGTAACGGGCCGCCGTCTTGCCAACGCAACTTTTTTCGATTCTCACTCTTCCGATAAGGCCACTCATCTCCAATGGGCAATGGACTTAACCCCTTTAGTCGAAAACGAAACACTCGACATCACCGACTACACCCTCAGTTTTGTCGAACGCCTCGCCACCGACATAAAATCGCGCCTCGCAAAGCTATCTTAAACCTAAGAACGGCAGTTCAGCGGGATGGGTTTGCGTAAGATTTTGAGGCGGATGCGGTTTGCGCTTTCCCGACGCGCACCTTGTGGTGCGTGGAGCGGAAAGCGCAAGCCGCAGACGGCCAAAAGATTGCGCAAAACCACCCGCATTAACTGCCGTTCTTAGGTTAAAAGAAACCGCACCGCTAAAAAAGACTGCTTCTTTGCTCTTATGGGCACTCCTAAAAATAAATTTGGGGTTGGTGTATCTCCCGTCCCGTAGGGACGACATGTCGGTAGCGCGGGACTTTAGTCCCGTGAAAATGCCACCCCCACGCCCGCGTCCCGTAGGG
>JAITPT010000324.1 GCA_031289285.1 Puniceicoccales bacterium | reverse complement strand
AACGCCGCCGACATCGTTGCGCTCTCTGGCCTCATCACGCCCTCGCTTGAAGAGATGGCGCACGTCGCCGCCGAGATGGAGCGACAGGGCTTCACCATTCCGCTCGCCGTCGGCGGAGCTACCACCTCTAAGACCCACACCGCCCTAAAAATCGCCCCGCATTACAGCGGGCAAGTCGTCCACTCCGCCGACGCCTCGCTCGTCGCCGGAGTGTTCAACGAGCTACTGGCGAAAAACATCCCCGCGCCCGCCGCCGCCGCGACAGCCGCCGCCACCGCCTACGCCGCCAAGGACACCGGACACGGGACGCCGGACGCCGCCACCACCACAGCCGCCCCAGCCGCTGCCGCGCCTGCCCCAGCCGCCGCCGCCCCAGCCGCTGCCGCGCCTGCCCCAGCCGCCGCCGCCCCCGCCCCCGCCGCTGCCGCCGCTCTCCTCCCGCTCGCTGCCGCCCGTGCCCGCGCCTTCCGCCCCGACTTCCTTCGCTACCCGCCTATGCCCCCGCGCCAGACCGACGTCTTCACGCTCACGCCCACCATCGCCGACCTCCGCCCGTTCATAGATTGGCGCATGTTTTTCTACACGTGGTCGCTACGCGGCGCACCTCCGCGCATCTTCGCCGACCCCAAACAAGGCACCGCCGCCCGCCAACTCTACGACGACGCCCAAGCCGCCCTCGACACCCTTGCCCGCGACCCGCAAATCTGCCCACGCGCCGTTTTTGGCATATTCCCCGTCCGCCGCGAAGGCGACAGTGCCGCCATCTTCGCCGACCCCGCCCGCCAAACCCGCCTCGCCACCCTCCATTTCCTCCGCCGCCAAAAACCCGAAACCGCCGCCGTCGTCCCCGCCTCCGCCACATCTCCGTCCACCTCCGCCCCCGACGCCTCCGCCCCTTGTCTCTCGCTCGCCGACTTCCTCTCCCCCGACGCCGACTGGCTCGGCGCGTTTGCTGCCACCTCTGGCACTGCTCTCGACGCCCTTGCCCGTGCTGCCAAAGCCGCCAACGACGACTACAAATCCATCCTCCTCCAATCGCTTGCCGACCGCCTTGCCGAAGCCGCTGCCGAGTGGCTGCACCTGCGCGTCCGCCGCGAATACTGGGCTACCGCTCCCGCCGAAAACCTCTCTCCTGAAGAATGTCTCGCCGCGAAATACACCGGCATCCGCCCTGCCGTCGGCTACCCCTCGCTCCCCGACCACACCGAAAAGTCCACCTTCTGGCACCTCTTAGACGCCCAAACCCGCACTGGCATTTCGCTTACTGAGCACTACGCCATGTCGCCTGCCGCCTCCGTCTCCGGCCTCTATTTTGCCCACCCTCAATCGCGCTATTTTTCCATCGGCCCCATCGCCGAAGACCAATTAGCCGACTACGCCCACCGCAAAAACCTCCCCCTCCCCGAAGCCCGCAAATGGCTCTCCCAAAACCTCGGCTAATCAACCTAAAAACAGCAAAACCCGAAAACCGTTTTTCAGACACTCACCGTCTTCTGCCGTTTTCCGTAGCGGTTTCAAAAAGTTGGTGCAGCAGCCACCAAGTGACACTCACAATTAACGCGCCCAGCATAGCATCGCCAAACGAGGCGACATGAAACCCTTCCAAAATTTCCCCCACGCAGTAAAACAGGATTGCGTTGATGAACCAGAAAACGACAAGGAGTGCCAAGCCAAACGTCAATATCACTAAGGGGAGCGACAAAAATATAAGGAGGGGTTGGAGAATTGGGCGCACAATTATATTGAGAAGGCAGAGCACAAAAACAGCGAACACGAGCACCGCAGGGCTGTCGTATTTGATACCGCCGACGAGGTTTGTCGCAAGAAGGATGCCAAGCATGAGCGACATCCATTCACGGAGCCACTTAGAGAAAACACGGCGTGTTGTTCGGAATGCCATACACGGAAGTGTGGCGATTGCCGCAGTGTTGAAAAGGTTTTTTCAGAGTTTTTCACAGTTGTCCCGCAGTGGCGGAAACGAATTCGGAACCTGCTCCAAATCAACGCGCCAAGTTTGTTTTTGGGGGAAAGTGCTTTCCTTGCTTTGCGAGCGGCGTTGGTTCACAACCCCAACGGGGTTGCCTAACAAAGCCCAGGGTTGGCGCGAGGAACGAGCGCCTACCCTAGGTTAGAGGGTCACCCCTCCTACAACCCCAACGGGGTTGCCCAACATTATCCTAAAAACGGCAGTTAATGCGGGCGGTTTTGCACAATCTTTTGGCCGTCTGCGGCTTGCGCTTCCCGCTGAACTGCCGTTCTTAGGATTATTTCTTTATTTTTGGGGTTTTTGCTGTGCCGCCAGCGGCGCAAGTGCCGCAGACGGGCATGAGTTTAGGGTCTTCTTGCGTGAGGAAACTCCGTGTCACGCCGTTGTCAGAACCGCCAAAACGAATGCTATAATACTCGTCTCGCGAGGGTAAATGGACGCGCCCAGAAAACGCACTGTTCACATAACTCAATTGCACATCGCCACCGCCCGGCTCACCAAAGATTTTTGCGTAAAAAACACCTTCGTTGGGCGCAACGCTTTCGTAAGTGAACTGGGTGAGACGGACAACCCTGCCGTCAAAAAGCGGGAAGTCCATTTCGACAACAGGTTCAGTTTGGAAACGCTTGCCAAGGTCGGCGAGCGTGGTGGAAAAATCGAGGTCGCGGCGTTCCTCGCGAATGTGAAACTTTTCGAGTTTGGTGGGAGGTGTGGGAAGCAGGTTTGCAGCGGAAACACGGACAGCGGCGCGGGAAGGCGTCAGCGGCGGCGCGACGGGGAAGGCGGCGGCGGGCGCAGCGGCGGGTGTGGCGGATGGCGGCGGAGAAACGGCGGAGTCGCCGGACGTAGCAGCGCGGACGGCGGGCGCAGCGGAAGAAGTTGCCGACATGGAAGCGGAAGTGCCTGAAGAAGGCGTGGAGCCATCGCCAGTTGCGGCGACGGCGGACACATCGGTGGCAGGGGTGTTTTTCGGGGTTTGGGCGGCAGGGTCTTGGCGCGTAAGCAGCCATGCGACAACAAGAATGTTCCCCGAAATAAGAATTCCCGCAAACCAGAGAAGAACACGTTTAGCAGACGGCGCGGACGACGCAACTGGCGGCGAAGCAGGTTTCTGTGCGTTGGAGTGGGCGGTGTCGTTGTTCATTTTGGCGGCACGTGCCATTTTGGCGCCACGTGCTTCTGCCCATCGTCTCGTTGAAGGTGAAATTTTGTTGTTCACAACCAGAAGAGATTTGGCCGCACGGGTGGTTTGTCAAGCGACGGAAACGGGCTGTTACGTTTGGGTTTTACGCAGGCGGTTTCAGTTTGTGGAGGGGTGGCACAGTGCGCAGAGATTTGAAAACACAGGCAACGCCAGCGACGGTTAGCAGAGTGCAGACACCGCCAATAACCGCCGCAGGCACGGTGCCAAAACGGGCCGCCATTAAGCCGCCGCGTAGCTCCGAGATGTCGTTTGAGCAACCAATGAAAAGGTGGTTCACCGCCGAAACACGCCCGCGCAACCGGTCAGGCGTCAACACTTGGACAAGCGTGTGGCGGATGATGACGCTCACGTTGTCGCACATGCCAGCGGCAAACAAAGCGGCCAGCGACAGCCAGAGGTTTCGCGAAACAGCAAACACAAGCAGCGCCGCGCCAAAGCCAGCAACCGTCCACAGCAAGGCCGCGCCCGGGCGTTTGAAGGGCGGCAGATACGCGCCCGCCACCGCCATCGCCATCGCACCGAGAGCAGGCGCAGCACGTAGCAAACCCGTCACAAAACGATGCACGTTTTCGTCGTCAACAAACGGGAAAGTGACACCGCCAAAAATCTCTTTCGCGTAAATCGGGAACAGCGCGACGACACCCCCAAAGAGCACCGCAAACAAATCGAGCGTTATCGCGGCGAGCACGGGTTTGTGTCGCCAGATAAACGGGACACCCGCCCACGCGCTGGTGGTGTCGGCAGGAGCAGACGGCGCGGTGGGCACGGCGGACGCGGTGGACGCGGTGGACGCCGCCCCTGTCGCCGCCGCCACCGCCTCCGGCGCGTCGTTGTAGCGTATTGTCAAAATGGACACGCCGAGCAGTGCAGCGGAAAACGCGGCGAAGGCATAGACGGCGGAGAAGCTCCACACGGCGACAAGCCCGCCCAGCAGCAGCCCCAGCGTGACCGCCAACTCAAACGCGCTCGAGTTCCAGCGGAAGGCGTTGGTGAGGTCGGGCGCGGGCACGAGCTTCGGCACGAGCGCGGCGCGCGCGGGGTTGCCCGCCACAAACGCACACGCCAGCAAAAATTGGAGCACAAAAACGACAGGCAACGCGGGCTTGTCGAAACACAGTTTCGGGATGTCGGCCTCGAGTGTGAAAAACTCCGCCGCGCTGCCGAGGAGCGCGTTCGCGTCGCGCAAAACGCCGATGTCGGGGATGCGCGTGTGGAAATGCGCACAGAGCGCCAGCAACACGTAGAGCACGCACGAGACGCCCATCGCGGCGGTGATGATTTTGCGGCGGTCGGCGCGGTCGGCGAGCACTCCGGCGGGCAACACAAACGCGATGAGCGGGATGACACTGGCGAGGCCGAGGAAGCCGACGACGGCGGCGGAGTTTGTCCACTCATAGACTTGCACGGCGACGGCGACGCTCATGGCGAGCCGCCCCGTGTTGAAGAGAAAGTTGCCCGGCAAAAAACGGCGAAAAGCGGCGTGGCGAAAGGCAGCGTAGGGGTCGGGCTTGGTAGCGGCGGCGGGCTTGGCGGTGTCCGGCGAAAGGTGCGGCGGCGGCGGAGATGTATCGCCGCCCCCGTCGGGCGGTTGTTGGCCTGTGTTCATTTTTGCGGAAATTATCGGACAGCGGCAACGTGCCGAAGCACCCGCGCCGCGCAAGCAAAGTTTTCGGCGCAAGGGCGCACTGGCAGCGCGGCTACCGCACGGCAGGAGCGCACCGATTGCGCGGCAGATGCGCGACTTTTCCCGCCGCCTTTTTTTCTCGTTTTTCGGGTGCTCGCGCCTAACTTGCGCCGCTCTCTCTATGCCGCCGAGCTTTTCCAAAAACACCGCCGCGCCCGCTGTGCCCTCGCCCGCGCCTGCGCCCACGCTCGTGCCCGTTTGCGTGGACGGCGAGACTTTGGAGCTTCCCGAAGGCGCAAACTTGCTGGAAGCACTCGGAAACGCGGGCAAAAAACTTCCGCATCTTTGCTATCACGAAAAACTCTCCACAGCGGGCAATTGCGGGATGTGCGTGGTGGAAATCGGCACAGCTGCGCCCGCCGCCACTGGCCGCCCTGCCACCGAAAACGCTTCGCCAAAAATCCTCTGGCAGCCCCAGCTCGCCGCCGCCTGCGCCAGCCGCGTCGCCGCCGGAATGCACCTGCGGCTCAATTCGCCAGCCGTCCGCACCGCCCGCGCCGACGCCGTGGAAACCTTGCTTTTGAACCACCCGCTCGATTGCTCCATCTGCGACAAAGCGGGCGAATGCCTCCTGCAAGAATGCGCCGCCGCGCACGGGCGCGGCTTCTCGCGCCACAACGGAGACTGGGAAAAAAGCCGCAAGCCAAAGCACGTCCGCCTCAGCCCGCGCATCGTCTATGACGCCGAACGGTGCATCCTGTGCTCGCGCTGCGAACGGTTTTGCCGCGAGGTGCTGAAAGACCTCGCGCCAGAGGCCGCCAACGACGACACCGGCGGCGTCCACGGCGGCGTCCGCGACGAGACGGAGTGCTACGTCGCCGCCACACACGGGCGTGCGCTGGACAACAACTACTCGCTCAACACCGTTGACCTCTGCCCCACGGGCGCACTCACCGAGGCGGCGTTTCGCTTCAAAATGCGCGTCTGGTTTCTCAAACGCACACCGAGCATTTCGCCCGATTCGAGCGTCGGCGTGAACACCCACATCTGGAGCCGCAGTGGTAAAATCTACCGCATCACCCCGCGCCGCAACGACGCCGTGAACGACTGCTGGATGCCCGACTCCGCCCGCTACTTGCACACACGCCTCAACACGCCCGACCGCATGGCAGAATACCTCTGCGACGGCGTGACGGCAGACACGACGACGGCGGTGAGCGCAGCAGCGCAAATCTTGCGCACGGCGGCGAGCGCGGGGAAACTCGCCTACGTCGTCTCGGGGCGGCTCGCCGTCGAAGAGCAAGCCCTGCTGCGCGAGCTGCGCGACGCCGCCCCCGGCCCCGTCTGGCTACCGCGCCGCGCTGGCACTGGCGACGGCCTGCTCCTCGGCGAAGACCGCACCCCAAACCTGCGCGGCGCACTGCTCACCGGCCTCTGCGACCACGCCGGCGACGACTCCCTCGCCAGCCTCGCCGACGCCCTCGGGCGTGGAGAAATCGCCGCGCTCGCCGTCTTTCGCGAAGACATCACCGCGCTGGGCGTCACCGGCGAACTTCTCAAAAAACACGCCGTCAAGGTCGTCTATCTCACCACCCACGCCGACGCGCTCACCGTCTATGCCGACGCCGTTTTCCCCGCACTGTCGGTTTTTGAGAAAGACGGCTCCTTCGTGAACGAGCAGTTTCGCCTCCAAAAATTTCTCAAAGCCGTGCCCGGCCCGCACGGCATCGTGCCCGAGACCGCCCTGCTCCGCCGCCTCGCCGACGCCACCAATGCCACCAACGACGCCACCGGAAAACCGCCGGACGCCAGCGACGGTGCTGCTGCCGAGACGCCGGAAAGTGTCTGGCGGCGGCTCGGTGCGCGGGCGGGCGTGTTCGCGGGTCTCACCTTTGCGGGCATCCCGCCGACGGGCGTGTTGCTCGACGCCACCGCGTGGGCGCACCTGCGTTTCCCCGGGACGCGCTCGCTCCACCACACGCCGCCCGCTCCGTAAAACCGCCGCCTCCGCCATGCACACCTCCGACGCCCGCACCAACCACTACGCACCGCCCGCGTTCTACGCCGCGCCTTGGTATTGCCTACGTGCGCAACCCCGCCGCGAGATAATCGCTGTGCAGACGCTCCGCACGCTTGATGGCGTCGAGGCGTTTTGCCCGCGTGTGCGCTACACGCTGCGCACACGTGGCATGAGGCAGAGTGAGGTGTCGCTTTTCCCCGGCTACCTTTTTGCGCGTTTTGCGCCCGACCTCTCCAAGCAAATTACCTACTCCAACGGTGTGGCGCGGATTGTCCGTCGCGGCACCGATTTTGTGGAAGTCCCCTCTGTCGTAATCCGCGAGTTGCTTGCGCTTGCCCCCTACCCTGAATGTCTCCTGCGGCTTGCCGACCCCGTGTTTTTTCCCGGGCAAACTGTCCGCATCATCGGCGGCGTATTCAAACGCACGGAGGCAAAAA
This sequence comes from Puniceicoccales bacterium, assembly GCA_031289285.1. Taxonomy (GTDB): domain Bacteria; phylum Verrucomicrobiota; class Verrucomicrobiia; order Opitutales; family UBA953; genus CALNBE01. The sequence continues at coordinate 12,429 of JAITPT010000324.1, read as the reverse complement.
TCGCCCGTTTGCTCCCTGCCAAACAACGTGTCGCCGTGCTCATCAATTTGCTTGGCAAAGAGGACAACGAGGTTCTCCTCCCGCTCACGCAAATAGACGAGCTTGACCCCGACCCACGCCGCCGCATCCCGCAAATCGCCGGTGTCCGCCGCGCCAGCAAAAAGACAGATTAACCTAAGAACGGCAGTTAATGCGGGCGGTTTTGCACAATCTTTTGGCCGTCTGCGGCTTGCGCTTTCCGCTCCACGCACCGCAAGGTGCGCGTTGGGAAAGCGCAAACCGCATCCGCCTCAAAATCTTGCGCAAACCCATCCCGCTGAACTGCCGTTCTTAGGGTAAAGTGAAAAATGGAAAAACAAAAGTGTAAGTTTTTCAGCAGCCGAGAATGGTAACTTCGCCTTCGGTGCGCCATGAAATACGCTCTTCCCAAGGAAGTTTTTTGCCTTCGCTGCGGCGGTCGAAAATAATAAGGTAACAGGGAATTGTTTTATCAAACTTGTCACGATAGGAAAAAATTTGTTTAAGACCCGTTGCCTCTATTCCGCCGACTGTGTTGCGGTCGCGAAGCAACTTTATTTCAAGAATGAACTTCTTTGCGCCGTATTCTACAAAAATATCCATGCGCTCGCTACCCGCTGAGGATTCGCGCTCGATGTGGCCACCGCCGTTGGTGAGACGTTGTAGAAAACCCATCAAAAGCAAGTGCGGGAAAACCTCCATGTAATCCGCTTGTTTCTCCCACGTGTCGGCATAGCGTCGCCAAAACTTTTGAAACTCTTTTAGCAAACTATCCATATCTAACGAGCCGTCAGGATGCTGCCAACGGAATTGCGAGGGCGGCGGAACGCTGTCGTGATAGGGAGAGTTTAGATAGCGCATTAAAATTTCTTCATAAACAGGATTGGCTATCCGAAAACCTTCCTCGCTCGTCCACGTAATCAAACCCAAATCAATCGCGAACTCTACATCGCGCTCGGAACGTCCAAGCGGAGCATCGGAGTCGCCACTCAGTATCGCCTGGATGACACGTTTTATACGCGGGTCGCGCAAACGTTCGCCAAGTGCTTCTAAATGCGTTTCGCGGGCGGTAATCATTTGTTTGCGGGCTTCCTCGACATGCTCAAGTGTGACCGTCTCCGCGCTGTCGCGAGTCAAAACGCGCATGGTAGCGCGCATAAGAAGCGAGTTCACTATCCACGGCTGGCCGCGTGATTGTTTCCAAACATAGTCGAGGGCTTCTTGCGTAATTTGCTGTTTAATTTCTTCGGTGCGTTGCGCAAAAAGACGCGCAATGTCTTCTCGCTGAAAGTTGCCGATGACGACAGAATCGGTCTTGATGTTGAATGGCGAGCCGGGGTTGGGCGCGACGCCATCTTTGGCGGCGACAAGGTAATCACGCAAATCGCGCATCCCGACAAGCGCGATGGAAATCGGAAAAACGCTCGGGGCACGGGTGGCAAAACCGCCGCGAAGTTGGCGCAGAAAACTTATCATCGTTTCGCCTTCGAGCACGTCCACCTCGTCAAAAAAAATGACAAGCGGCTTGGGCGCGACAAGCGCAGCCCAGTTGCCGAGGATTTTGCTCAACATGCTGGCAGGGGACGTCGGTTCACGGTCGGTCTTAAAAACCTTGAACCAGTTGCCAAGAATGTCTCTCAGTAGACTTCCGAGTGCATGGGTAGTCACGTCCGGCACGGGAAGTCCGCCAACGGCGGCACCATCGCGGATGGCCTCGCAAATCGTCGGCATCGCCCGCTCGACCTCGCGTAACCCTTGCGCATACTCCACCGTCACGTAGCAGGCGGCAACCTTGCCCGTGGCGTTGAGCTCCCGCGCCCAACTCTGGATGAAGGTTGTCTTGCCAGTCTGGCGCGGAGCGTGGAGCACCCAGTAGAGTTGGTCGCCGACGTAGCGGTCAAGCTGCGCTCCAATGAGCCGGTCGGCGGGTGGGAGCATGTAGTGGTCGTCGGGATTGCAAGGCCCCGTGGTATTAAAAAAGCGGACGGCACGTTTGGGCATGATGTGAAAAAGGAAAGAGGGGAAGATGAAAAAAGTTTTGAGGCAAGACTGACCGAGGAAGAGACGAGCGCAAGCGTTTTCTGGCGGGAAAAAATTGGGACAACCTGTCTCATGCGAAGGCGCGAAGAAAAGACCACAGAGGACACAGAGGATTGGAAGAGCGAGTGGGAACGATTTTTTAGCCACAAAAGAACACGTCAGAACAAAATGCCATGACAATGAAAGGCGGCGGGCTATAATGGCTCAGTGGCAGATTTCTCTTGGACTAATAGTTGCAAAAAGACACCCGCAAACATGGCTACAACTATAAAAAATAATAAGGTCATATAATCCGCCGCCGGAAATGGCTGCTGTAGATGTGCGCCAATCTTTTGAAAAACTCCCCATGTCTTCTGAAGATTTAGATTTCTTATGCGCTCCCAATTGCAATTCGCGAACAAGTCGGAACGAAAGAGAAAAATGACAAAGCCGATGATGTAAGAATAAAGATAACCTAATAGTATCAAAGAAAAGGAGAGGAAGAATTTTTTCCACCAAGATAAATAGCGGTTCCCCTTTGCAATAACATTATAGCCAAAGGAAAGCATTCCCAAAACCATAGGAATTATTACCAGAAGAACAGAATATCCCTTCCCGTGGATTATCGCATATAAGTTCGTTGCGTTCTCTGTCAGAGGAGCACCTTTCGTAGTCGCGCTAAGAAGACTGCCTCCCAAAACAAGAGTCATCCAGCCCGCCGTCACCGCGACAAATAAGCGCGGAACAAAAATGTGCAATCCTCGAAAACCTCTTATTGAAATAAACCATAATTTCAGTGCTGCGAAAATAGGTGGCAGCAGTGGAACAACGAAATACCCTCGCGGCAGTTCAATGAGGAAAGGTAATAGACTCAAGCCGAAAAATAGAAACATGCATGGCATAATGGAACGAGTCAACTTCTTGCGCGGGTTGAGTTTGTCAAATTGATACTTCTTGACATACCACTGCGAGGATAAGCTGGCGTTATTTTTGATTTTTTCGTAAAAGTTTTGAAAGGGATAATTTACCGGATCCTTTGTTTTCTTTTCGTTCTCGCGATTGTAAAGTTCGGCGAAAGCAACATCTTTTGCGTCATCCTGCTCATAGATTTTTCGCATCTCCTCTTCGGGAGAATAAAACCATCCTTGAGAGTCGTGGAAAACATCGTCGGAACGCGAATCTCGGATGGATTTCGTCCAGTCCAGTTCAGATTGAAATAGTTTTATTCCATAAAATTGGAGATTGATTTTGTTTTGCTCAAGAAATTCTTTTCGTTTTCGTCTGCGTTCGCGCCATAAATTGAGCAAAAAGCCGTCACCTTTTCGGTAGTCTAAAAAATATGGTGGCAATGCAGAGATAAATTGTTTGAGAATTTCGCAGAGTGTTTTCCGTAAGAGGCATATCCTTTTTACGTGTTGGCAGATGTTCAAGAAATGGTCTTTGGCTATTGCATTCCCCTTCAATGGGTCGGAGAAAAAAGACTTTATGGAATGAATCCGATTTTTTATTTTTCTAATAAAAGACCGGATCAGCGGATTGGTTATAATCTTCTGCTTTGGGGATGGGCGGCTTATGGCGGCGGCGAGATTTTCTCTGTAATAGTAGTAATTGGCTTTGTTGACGAGGGCGTTGAAGAAGAAGTTTTCGCGGAGCCGCACGGAGTGACAGGCGTAATAGGGGGAGTTTTGAAAGATGTCCGTGTGCTCCAAATCAAAGAGGAAATCGAGAAATAATTTGCGGATAAAGCGGTTTATCAGAGTGTTCCGAGAATTGCTCCTTTGCGAATCAGTTCTTTGTCTGATAAATAGGAAATCTCCCTCGTCGGGATTATTGGGCAAGACATCCGCTGAGTCATTCAAAAGTTCCTTTCTCCTTTTGCGTTCTGCTTTGTTATAAAAAATATCAAAACACGGCAGAGAGGAATAAGTTATGCCGTCGCCGCTTTTGACGCTGGACACAATCCCTGAAACGGGGTCGGATGTGCTTCCATGAAATACCATTTTGTAGAGGTGGTTGTTGCCCTCATTGTCTGTATGCGGGAAGCTCGTGCTAAAGGCTTCTGCCAGAATTGCGCTTAAGCCGTCTTTTGCTTCGAGGTTTGCGGAAATGGGGAGAGTCAAAATCAAAGAATGCCAATGATAATATCCTCTCTGAAAATTTTCATCTGTTTCATTCGAGGCTTTCGTTTTCTCAAAGCAATAATGAACGTAGAAATCGAAACTGTTTTCGGAGATGATTAAATAAAAAGGATACTTTCGAGTTTCTTCGTGTTGTTTGTGCTCGCGCAGGCCACGGTAATTAAAAACGAGGCGACCATCGGAAAGTGCTTCCGTGTCGAGGGCAAAAAATTTTCCGTGGTTCATGTTCTCTGGTTTTTAGGTGGCGTGTGGGTTGAGTGTTAGTTGGTTCCGAGGTGCCGCAAACTGGCAATGTAATTCAAGATAAGGGTAGTCACCGGAAGATGTTCTTTTTGCGTTTTCTCCAGTTCGTTTATATCCTCTTTCAATTTGTCCATTTTTGCGTTTAATTCTTCCATTTCTTTTGTTTGTTCCTCGATTGCTTCGTTTGTTCTATCCTTTGTTTCTTGCAGTTTTTCCAATTCCTCTCTCCCGGATTGTTTTGCTATGTCCGTTGCTAATTTTTTACCGTTTTTTCTAAGTCTTTCGTTTTCGTTGTTAAGTTTTTTATTTTTTCCTTTTAACCCTTCCATTTCGATTGTTAGTTCATGCACTATTTTCTTCTTGCGTTCAGCAGCCAATTTTTCAATTTCCTTCATTTCTTTTTCCGCTTCTTCCAGGTTTCCTTTCACGAAGAAAAATTCGTCGCGTAATTCCTCCCATTGCCGCAATAAGCCGTATGCGGTTAAATAAACCAAGTGCATCACATGTTCCCAGAATGCCTCGCCGTAATAAACGATGTCGGGGAAAAGAGATAAGATCAATGGAGAGCCTTGCTCGTTACAGTTATCTTTTAACATTTTTGCTCTTTCTGCCCTATTCAATTTATTGTATTCTTTTTTATCATTTTCAGTTATTCCTTTTTCGCTCGCGCCGAGGTATTCGACATCTCTAAGAAGTCTCCTGTAGTATTCCCGTAATTGCAAGAGTGCAGGAAAAAATTTAATCGCTTGAAAACGAACCATCGAATTGCCTTCGTTATTCTCGTTTTTCTTCGGCGTGTAAATTAGGCGCAAGAGATCAAGGAGTGTGATTATGCGGTTTTCTGTCACTCCATTTTTCGGTGAGAAAGCACGAAAATTACCCGGAAGCTCTGTGAGCGTTCTGAGTTGTGCGCCCATGAACGTAAAAAGAAAATAAGAAAATAATTCGGGTGTGTTTGTCGGGCATGCCCCACGGTGAATACGCCAGTATCTTGTTTCCGTCATGAACCCTCTCGCATATAGCGATTGGCTTACGGCGGTGTAAAATGTGCTAACGTTGAAAAACCAGAAACGTTTAAAAATGCCTCTTGCCTTTTTCCATCTTTCTTCTCTTTCCGGCACAGTGTTTCCCAAAATTTCATTTTTCTCTATGCAGGGGTCGGCAAAATATGCTTCCCTTTCGGCTGTTGTTTTTGTTTCATCCAAAAACATGTTCACCTCTCGCAAGAGTTCATGCGAAAATTTTGGCTGTTCGTTTTCTACAATAAGATAATCTAAAAGTATCATGTCAAAACGCCTTTCAAATACCATTTCCTTTGCCTCGGTTAGGGTCGGAACAGAATATATTTCAATCGTCCCTATTGATTTTGCTTTATTCCTGCACGGAGTTTTCGAAGTTGTAGCACCGTCTGACTTCTGTTTAAATTCTAAATCGGCGTATTCAGAAAGGACTTGCCCAAGGATTTTAAGTCGTGTCGGATATCGTGATTGTGCATCTTCGGGAGGACCAGAAAGGTCAGGATGTCCCTTGAGTGGCTTATGTGCGTAGTCATCAACGAAAAGAAAACGCCATGTCAAGGATTTCCCACGAGAAAATTCAGCGATGTAATTGACAGCTTTTTCTTTCTCTTCCTTCATTTTTCTTTGGGAGTGAAATAAGAACGGGGAAATATGGTCCCCATGATGGTCACCTTCCACATAGGACTCAAATAACAGGCGTGCTTTAAAATCCGCCTCTTCTTTTGCAGTCGTTAAATTGTAAAGTTTTTGCTCGGCGGAAGTGGTTATTGACATTAACGCATCTCCAAAGCGTTTTTCGAATTTCTCCCCTGTCTCTATTTCATGCGGGACATAATGATTCCAGATGCTACTGTCCAAGATACGGATATAACGTGGGACAAAGATGTTATTTTCTCGTTTCTTTTTAACAATTTCATCATTGAGGAAATCTTCGTCTGTTATGTGAATCATCGGCAGCATTGGGAGAGACGAATGCTTAACGACGCGAGGCCAGTTATACCGGTTTACACTCTTGGTGAATATCTGATGAATACTGTGTTCCGTAACCTCTACGCTCGCTAATTTGCCCTCGTTCTTGTAGTCTTTATAGATTATTTTTTCCTCGCTTTTCATTTCCCGTAGCAAGTTCGCCTTGCGTTCGTCATCGTAGAGAAACAAATACTGGGAAAATAGATGGTGTTTTTCCTCTGCTTCAATTTTCTCTTCCGCCCAGAAATCAGCGTCTGGGTGATAGACGACATAAAGACTGATTTTATCCTTTTTGCTTTCTTTTGTTTTTTCACTGGGGGTGCCCTTATATTTTTTGAGCCAGTTCAGCAATTTTATTTCATTGTCTGAAAAAGAAATACCCAGAGCAGTAGCAGACGCAATGTCTTCCTCAATGCCAAAAGTTCCGAGTGTGATGTTGTAAGTGGCGTGATAGATTATGGGCATAATGTTTGTAGATTTGGTGTGAAATGAGTGTAGTGGCTATTGAGCCGATGGCGGTTTGCGTGCGTCGGCAAGTTCTGGCAGTGTAGCGTGGGATTGTCCGATAGGTGATACAGGCTTATTACGCAAATCGCGCATTTCTTGATGAACAGCATCATTGTGATGGAAAGAGTGAATGTGTTTGAGATAGGGTGCTAATTCTTCTGGGACGATGTCTGGCGCGTCCCATTCGGGCTTATGAATGCGAATCATGTTTTTTTCGTCATTCGGAAGAGGCAAAAATTGTTTTTGTATCGCCTGAAGTAGCCCTTTGCGATAGGGATGGTTAGTTTCTTCGTCAATTTCATCAGGGGCATATCGCAAGAAAGAAGGGCTTTGGGAATATGAGCAGTAGCACGGTAGGATGTAATATTGCGTGTCGCCGATTTGGGTCTTGCGATACTCAAGCACAGAAGGGAAAATTTCGGTTCCCCTTTCTTTTTCTTCGAGTTCTTCTGTATCGAGGAGAAAACTCTTTGCAAAATCGAGTTTTTGTTGGTTGATAATCTGGTTTATTTTTTCTAAGTCATTGAAATCAATGGGGGTCTTGGCCCATTTCTCCAACCTCTCCACGTCGTCCTCTATTTGGAGGGACGAGCCGCAGGGGAGTCCGCACTTCACAAGGAAGTCGAACAACGCCCCCTCGGTGAGGTGGAGTGCTTTCGCCGCCACGAACGGATGGTCGGCGATATCGGCGTATTCGTTGATTTTAGTTATGACGATGATCGTTTTCATAGTGAGAGGAGAAGAGAAGTTCCATGAGGAGGTGTTTGCAGTCTTTGACTGCGTTTTCGATAGCGGCAAATTGCAGAAAGGGTTGTTTGAAGGGCATATCCATTTCGCTGGGTTTGGAACGTCCAGAGTGGATGATGAGATTCGGGAGATAGGACTGATGTGCGTCTGTCGGGGTCGCAGAAAACTGGCGATGGAAATCGCGAATGAATTCCTCTTTTTGTTTTTTTGCCTTTTGTTCTGTTTCTCCCTTAATTCCAAAAAATTCGTAGATTTTATCCAAAAGCCCTTGGTGGATAACAAGGAAATCAAATTTGTTCTTTAGATTCATTCCCTCTTGGGGTTCAAAACTGAATTTCCCTGCGTTGTTCCGCGTGATATGCCCTAAGGTAGTAATCTTGTAGTTCGCTTTTTTTGCAGGCTCGAATGCCGACAAATCTTCTACAATGGGGAGGTTATAGCCGAGTAGGGCAATTTTCTTTCCCGACATTGGGAAATCAAAATTGTAAAACCAGACTCGTTTTTCATATAAACGCTGAGCTTTGGCGATTTGAAACTTTGGTTCCCCGCTGTTGTTGTCGGAGGTGTGCGGAGTAGCATGAAAGTCGTTGAACAGGCGCTCGTCGAAGATGGCGACCCGCGCCAAACTTGCTGCGATCGTTTTGTAATACCAAGTCGGCGTCCATGTATTGTAGCGAATGTAGCGGTCGGATGAATCTGCGCCGGAAATGCTCTCTGCGAAAAGAGCTGTCTTTCTTTCTCCGCCGCGAGCATCGTCCATTGCGCGCCCCTGATAATGCGTGGTGAAGTTAATATTCCCTGCGAAGCCACAACGTGGTAGAGCAGCAGAGGCGGCGTTGAGTTCAATTTTCACATCTTCATTTTGCAAATCCTTGTTTTGATTTTTGTATTCCTTTGTCTTTAAATCAGCTGTCAGATCGTCGTGGATAAGCAATTTGGGGAAATGGGCGCGTTTTGGAGTTTGGACTATCTTATTGCACCATGTCTTGTAAAATAATTCTTCGTAACGGGAGAGCGTTTCTTTGGAGTTTGTGGAGTTCAGGATTTCGGCTATGCCGTCAGCTAAGTTGTCTTGTCTCATGACGGATGGTATCGTCTCATTTTTTGCGGGCAAATCCGTGTTCTGTTTATCTGACAGCGAAGAATTAAAAAGTTGGATGACAGATACTTTTCCCCCCTTGACAATCTTTGCATAGTGCGTTTCAGCGGATAGGTCGTGCGGAACTTCTTCCCAATTGATTAAGCGCGAGGGCGCATTTGCTTCAATGGCAGCACGGACGGTGGCATTCTCTGCCACTACCATTTCATAGTTCGCATTTTCGCCGCCAAAGTCGCTTTTCTTTACAGCCCGCCAGCCATATTCGCGAAAAAATTCCAATTTTTCGGGAAAATTTCCAGCGCATTTTTTGTAGCTCTCGTCGGAAAGCACCAAGGCAACCTTCTTGGGTTTGGGAAGGCAAAGGATGTATTGGATTGCGCATGTCTCAACTCCATTCTCGGTCTTGTAGTCTGCGGGCAAGACGCACAATGCGGGCGGCTCGTCGGTGGGGATGTCGCTGTCTATCTTGAAACTACGTAGCCATGCCGCAGAAATACGCATCTCTTTGATGCCCTTGTAATCGTCCTTCATGTGCCCGTCTTCATTGATGTAGTCGTCATTGATTCCATCGTAAATCTTATCTATTGCTGCAAAATTGTTGCGCAGTTTGTTGGTGATGGAAAAAATATGATATTTCCATGAATATTTTTTATATTTACCAATTTCACGACCAATAAAATTATTTTGCGCTAATTCATCCACAGTCAAAACATCCATGACAATTTCCAATTTTGCTTCAGGTCCTTTTATGCTGTGTTTTGCGGCATTGCGAATAATGTTTTCGATAATGGAGAAGAATGCCTGTCTCCCGATGATGCTTCCGGGGATGGCGATTTCTAAATTGCGTAGGCGTTTGAAATCATTTTTGCCGTCCTCCTTTTTTTCTTCGATTACTTTTGATATTGGGCTTCCGTCGAAGTTTCCGAACTTGATAACAAGGGAATCGTCATTTGCTTTTAGCGCAACGCGGGCAGAAGATTTTTGTTTTGGTTTTTTTGTGTATCCTTCTGAATAGGCAATAAACTTCATGAGGATGTTTTCAGGTTTTCTGCCGCGAAGAGATTGTTGATTCGAACCGTTACCGTGGCGTTCCCAACGCCAATCCATGTTGATCTCGTCGTAAATGGCATCTTTGAATGCGATTGTGCCATTGGGCGGGATATAATTTGTTGACACGGTGGCAATGTAGTCTTGACGCTCTTGCAAGTAGGTAATAAAACGCCCGAGGCCGACAAGAACGGGTAGTTCTAATGTTTCCGTAACCTCTTTTATACTGTCCAGTCTTTTGATTGTCTCCGCGACATTGGATAAATTCTTCTCAAGACTATCCCATGCCGTTGTGACGAGCAATTCGCGCAAAACGTTTTTCTCAAGAATGGTCTCCACCGAGGTTAATTCTGATTTCAGGTATGCCATGACATGGCTACCTAAATTATGGCTTCCATTTCGTGCCATGATGGCAGTCTTGGCAGATTCGATGCTTTTTTGGCGGAAGGCAGTCGAGAGATTTGAGATGCGCTCCCGAACTTCCCAAATATAGTGTTTCAATTCTCCAATTCCAAATTGGCCTGTTAGGTATTCATTTTCAGGGAAGTCTGCTGGAGAATGCGTATTGACAGGATTGGGGTATTCATTGTTGAGTTCTTTTTGCAAATTTTCAGGGAGGCGTTGCGGGTAGTATATTTTTAGTCTATTTTCTCCGATGGTAAAAGATAATTCAAATTTTTTAAGTTTACGCATTTCATAGAAGGGGGCAATCCATCTCGTGTTTTTTTTGAAACTTTCTAAGATGGCCTTGTCTCTGTCTTTTCCTGATTGGATTTCTTCGATGACGCAATTAAAAAAGCAATCTTTCCAGTATTGGCTTGTTATTTCGGTAATGATGTCGAAGATGAGTGATTGTTTTTCTGGGGCGAGGAGGTTGGAGACATAGACAAAGCCCAACGGGATACCCCAAGGGCAAATGGGGGAAAAATTATAGCCGAGTTCATCAAGCCGAAAATTTGCAAAACTCTTCAAGCAAGAACTGGTCGGTTCGGTTTTGAACTTGGAGGGCTTCATTTCGGCGTTCACACGCTTGAAGGCGTCGTCCATTCTTGTTTGTTTTTCTTCAAGTGAATTCGTTGCTGTTTTTATTTTCCTTACTAGTTTTTCTTCAGTTTGTTCGTCCTTTGTTTTTTTCTCTGATTCAGGAAACCCTTCGGTTGGCATTTCGTAACGAAATCTCAGGTGTTCAGAGAGATTTTTGACATTTGCCTTTAGTTTGCCTTGGGCAGTTTCTAATGCCCCAAAATCTTTTTCAAAGTCCTTTGTTTCATCCAATTGTTTCCAGCGGATTTCCACCTCTTTCACATCAATCCCTAATTGTGCCACTCGGTTTTGAAATGCCATTTTTGCCACGTCGCTTCTGGAGATTTTTGAGATAAATCTAAGTGTATTTTGTGCTTCTTTTACTTCTTCAAGAAGTTTGTCAATCGTGTTCTTGTCTTGCGTATTCTTGTCGCCTCCGGGTAGATTTGCAACCGCTTTGCTGTCGTCTTTAAATTTTTTAACGAGGGCTTTTAAACGGTCTTCAAAACGTTCTCTTTCGCGTGGAGTCTCATCTATATTATCTATAAACTCTTGAATGTCTTTTTGCCATTCCTCGTATGCCTCAGTTCTGTCGCCGAACTCCTCGAAATACTGTAGCCATCTGTTTTTCCTTATTTCCTTGATTGTGCCCTTCAACTCTCCCCACAACTTTGGTTTTGCTTCTGCCCCTGCGCCATGCAAACTGGGTTCAAAGGACGTGGTCTTGTCTTCTATCGCCACGTGGAGTTCGATCAGATAAAATGCTTCGAATAGCCATGTTTTCCATTGCTTTTTCGCCAAATCTGTTTCCCAACTTTCCTTGGAGATTTCTTTCTGGACATCGAGGAAATAATTAAGAAAATCTTGAACGGTTTGAAGCGGTTCTGCTTTTATCTTTTTAATCGTCTCAGGAATTCCTTGTTGATCAAGCACATCGCTTGAGTTAAGGCGATTTAGCATTTTCTGATAATTTTCCGCCCTTTCCTTTTTGGGATTTTTTGTCAGCCAGAGGTGTTTCAAAAATTCGTTGCAAAAAGAGGAATTCTGAATGGGGATGTGCAGATCGTTTTTTCGGAATTGCTTCCATTGAGTTGGGTAGATGCCGTTTGGCAATTTTCTTTTTTCTTCCTGTGTGGCGTTATCCAAGATCGTCCCGAATTTTGACATTGTTTCCAAATCGTATTCGAGATACTTGCTGAAGCGACCTTCCGATTCCGAAAAGCCGATAAATTGGAAAAGAAAGGCGATGTCTGTTTGGGTGTAATTCTCTGCTAATGCTGCACGGAAACCGAGTTTCTCACGGATGTACTTCCCGATTTTTTCGGGGTTAAAAATGGGGAAACTTTTGTCTTCGAGATTGGTGGGCGGCGCGTTATTTGGGTTTTCTGGGTTCATTTTAGATGGAGTGTTTGGGGGTTGAGGGTTGCGGGGTGGGCGAGAGGGGCTGGGAGGGGAGGCTGGGGTGAACTCGGCGGATATGCGGGGGTGTGCGGTAGGGGAGGAGGGGCGCGTGGTCGCGAAGCACGCGGAAGCGGGGGGCGGGGGGGGGGGGGGGGGGGTGGGCGGGGCGGGTCGGGGGGGGGAGATGTAGGTAGAGAGA
>JAITPT010000316.1 GCA_031289285.1 Puniceicoccales bacterium | reverse complement strand
TGGAGCGGAAAGCGCAAGCCGCAGACGACCAAAAGATTGTGCAAAACCGCCCGCATTAACTGCCGTTTTTAGGGTTACCCGCTTGCGCACACGCCCGCCGTTGTCCGCTGCTCGCGTTGCCCGCCGCCCGCCTGCTCGCGCCGCTTGTTTGCTCACGCGCCGAAGAGGGCTTCCACGTAGGCTTGTTTGGAAAACGGTTGGAGGTCGTCGGGCTGTTCGCCGAGGCCGACGTAGCAGACAGGGATTTTTAAGGCGCGGTAAATGCCCACGAGCGCACCGCCGCGCGAGGTGCCGTCGAGCTTTGTCACGATCAAGCCCGTCAGGCCGACTGCCTCGTGAAAGACCTTCGCCTGCTCGATGGAGTTGGAGCCGAGCGAGCCGTCAACGACGAGCCAGCGGTGGTGCGGCGCACCCGGGTCGAGTTTGCCGACGACGCGCCCGATTTTTTTCAACTCCTCCAAGAGGTGGCTTTTCGTGTGGAGGCGCCCCGCCGTGTCGAGGATGGCGACATCGCAGCCACGCGCCCGTGCAGCTTGCACCGTGTCGAACGCGACGGCGGCAGAATCTGCCCCGTGGCGGCTGGTGACAATCTCGATGCCGAGCCGTTGTGCCCAGCTGTTGATTTGCTCGTTGGCGGCGGCGCGGAACGTGTCGCACGCGCCGAGGAGCACCTTGCGTCCCTCTTGGTGCAGACGCCACGCGAGCTTAGCGGCGGTCGTCGTTTTGCCTGCGCCGTTGACCCCGATGAGTGCGATGACCTCCGGCTGGCGCGTCGGGTCGGGTGTGTGTGCGGCCTCGGAGCCTTCGAGGACGCGGTTCAAAACTGCCGCGCCGATTTTGGCGGCGTCTTGGCCGCGCAGCTCTTTGTTGTCGCGGTAGGCGGTGCGGATTTCGGCGAGGATTTCGGTAGCGGTCTCGACGCCAAAGTCGGCGGCGTAGAGGGCGGCTTCAAGTTCGTCGAGTGTGGCTGCGTCAATTTTTGCGGCAAAAATGCCACCGATTTTTCCAAACAGTTTTTGGAATGCCGGCACCGTGCGCCGAAACGTGTCTTTGAACTTCTGAAAGATGGAACCGAACATAAGCCCAAAACATGTTCCGCCCTCTGTGCTGGCGCGATAAAAAAGGGGGGGCGCACCCTATGGTGCCGAAACCCACCGAAACGCGCCGAAACCCTGCGAGTGGGATGAGTGCCACGTGAGCAGAGTGGTCGGAAGGGAGCGCAGGGCACTGAGGCACGGACGGGCGTTTTCGTAAAAAATAGCGAGTTTTTTGAAAAAAATGGCATATTTTTAATCTCCCTCTCTCCACCTGAATAATTAACCAGACTAAAAAACGCGCTTGACCTGTCTTTGCGGCATGTTCGCCGGTGCAGGAACCACACCTGTTTCCCGTCGTGTCAAAATGCATTCCGTCTCCGCAACGGAACGCGCCAAGGTTACCGGTTCCGAATAATTAACCAGACTAAAAAAACCGCTTGACCTGCCTTTGCTGCATGTTCGTCGGTGCAGGAACCACACCTGTTTCCCGTCGTGTCAAAATGTATTCCGTCTCCGCAACGGAACGCGCCAAGGTTGCCGCTCCCGAATAATTAACCAGACTAAAAAAATCGTTTGACTGACTGGCAGGGACGGCACGTGCCACTTCTTGCAACAACACTACTGTTGCCACCCTGCAGTTTTTTTATGACCATCCGCTTATTCTGGTTTTCCGCCGACTCCGCTCTTTATATCTGCGTTTTCTGTGTTATCTGCGGTTAAAACTTGAGAAACTGCTCGCTTTATATCTGCGTTTTCTGCGTTATCTGCGGTTAAAACTTGAGAAACTGCTCGCCGCGCCGCGACGCCGTGCCGCGCCGTCCGCCGCGCCAAAATGTCCCCGCGTCCACCGCGAAATGCGCCAAAGTTTCCCAAACCGCCCACGCGCTCCCCACCTGCCGCAAACCGTCCGCCACCTCCGCTACCGCCTATTTGAAAAACAATTGCGCTATCGCCACCGCTGCTGTTGCGCGGCGGCACAAATCCTGCGAAAACAACTCGCATGACAGACTTCAACCAATTCACCGAAAAAAGCCGCGAGGCAGTTGTCGCCGCCCAAACCATTGCGCGCGAAAACAGCAACCCGTGCCTCGAAACATGGCACCTCCTCGCCGCGCTCCTACACCAATCGGACGGCATCGTCCCGGGGCTGCTCGACAAAATGGGCATCCAACGCGCTGCCGCCGAACTCTTCATCTCCCGCGAAATCTCGCGCTTGCCCAAAGTCTCCGGCGGCGGGCACGTCCAGAGTGGCGCGGCCTCCGGCGCGTTTCACTCTGCGCTCGGCAACGCCGCCGAGACCGCACGGCAAATGCACGACGACTTCGTGAGCACCGAGCACCTCTTCCTCGCGCTCCTCGAAGCACCCGACCTCGCCTCATTTGTCAAAAGTTTCTCCGTCAACAAGGGGCAAGTGCTCGCCGCGCTCCAAGGGCTACGCGGGGCGCAGCGCGTCACCACGCAGACGCCGGAGGGGACTTACGACGCCCTTGCAAAATACGGCGTGGACCTCGTCGCCCGCGCTCGCCAAGGCAAACTCGACCCCGTCATCGGGCGCGACGAAGAGATCCGCCGCATCATCCGCATCCTCTCTCGCAAAACGAAAAACAACCCCGTCCTCATCGGCGAACCCGGCGTCGGCAAAACCGCCATCGCCGAGGGCCTCGCCCAACGCATCGTGCGCGGCGACGTCCCCGAAGGCCTCAAAGATAAGACGCTTTTCGCGCTTGACATCGGTTCGCTACTCGCCGGTGCGAAGTATCGCGGCGAGTTTGAGGAGCGCCTCAAAGCAGTCCTCAACGCCGTCAAAGCCGCCGAGGGGCGCATCCTGCTTTTCATTGACGAGCTGCACACGCTCGTCGGCGCGGGGCGGACGGATGGCGCGATGGACGCGGGCAACATGCTCAAGCCCATGCTCGCTCGCGGCGAGCTGCACTGCGTCGGCGCGACCACGCTCGACGAATACCGCAAATACATCGAGAAAGACGCCGCCCTCGAACGCCGTTTCCAAATCGTCCAAGTCGCCCCGCCCGATGTCGAAGACACCATCTCCATCTTGCGCGGCATCCGCGAACGTTTCGAGGTTCACCACGGCGTGCGCATCATGGACAGCGCACTCGTCGAGGCCGCCGTCCTCTCCAACCGCTACATCAACGACCGCTTTTTGCCCGACAAAGCGATTGACCTTGTTGACGAGGCTTGCGCCCAAATCCGCACCGAAATTGACAGCCTCCCCGCCGAGCTTGACCAGCTTTCGCGCCGCGTCATGCAGCTTGAAATCGAGGAGGCCGCGCTCAAAAACGAGAAAGACGAAGCCTCCAAACTTCGCCTCGAAGCCCTACGCAAAGAGCTTGCCGGCGCACGCACCGACGCCGCTGCCATGCGCGCCCGCTGGGACGCCGAGAAGGCGGGCATCGAAAAAATCCGCAAGCTGCGCGGGCAAATCGAAGACATCCACCGCCAGATGGAGCGGGCCGAGCGCGACTACGACTTGAGCAAACTCGCCGAGCTTCGCCACGGCACGTTGCCACGGCTCGAGGCCGCGCTCGCCGCATTGGAAACTCCGCCCACGCCGTCGCCGCAGACCTACACGGGCGCAGCGGGCGACGCCAAAGAGGCACGGCGCGGCGCAGAAAAAACCGCCGGCAAAGGTCTGCCGAAAAAAGGCACTGGCGCAAACGCCGCGTCGCAGACCGCCAGCGTTTTGCCGCCACGGCTCGTGCGCGAGGCCGTGTCGCCAGAGGAAATCGCCGAGGTCGTCGCCCGCTGGACGGGCATCCCCGTCGCAAAACTCCTCGGCGGCGAACGCGAAAAACTCCTCCGCCTCGAGGACGACCTCCGCGCCCAAGTCGTCGGTCAAGAAGAGGCCGTGCGGCTCGTCTCGGAGGCCATTTTGCGCAGCCGCGCCGGTGTGCAAGACCCGCGACGCCCCGTCGGCAGTTTCCTTTTTCTCGGTCCCACCGGCGTCGGCAAAACCGAGTTGGCGAAAAGTCTCGCCCGCATTCTCTTCGACAACGAGGACGCGATGGTGCGCGTTGACATGTCGGAATACATGGAGAAACACGCCGTCTCGCGGCTCGTCGGTGCGCCTCCGGGCTACGTCGGCTACGACGAAGGCGGGCAACTTACCGAGGCACTTCGGCGCAAACCTTACAGCGTCGTCCTCCTCGACGAAATCGAGAAGGCGCACCCAGACGTTTTCAACATTTTGCTGCAAATCCTCGATGACGGGCGGCTCACCGACGGCCACGGGCGCACCGTAGATTGCCGTAACGCCGTGTTCATTATGACGTCCAACATCGGCAGTCGCCACTTGGTCGAAACCGCTGCCGCTGGCGGCGAAATCTCCGAGCGCGCGCGTGGGCAGGTCTTGGCGGAGTTGCGTGCGCATTTCCGCCCAGAGTTTTTGAACCGCGTTGACGACACCGTTTTGTTTCGCCCGCTCGGCAAGGCCGAGATTGGCAAGATTGTGGATTTGCTCTTGGTGGCGATAAACCAGCGGCTCGAAGGCCGGCGTGTGCGCGTGGAGGCGGACGCGAGCGCCAAGGCGTGGTTGGCCGAGCGCGGCTACGACCCCGTTTATGGGGCGCGTCCGTTGCGGCGTTTTCTGCAAAAAGAAATCGAGACGCCTTTGGCCCGCGCCCTTTTGCGCGGCGAAGTCACGGACGGGCAGGCCGTCCGCCTCACTCGCGAGGGCGAGAAGCTCGTCTTGCGCCGGCAAACACGGCTGTAGCGGGCGGCGGGCAGGGCAGGGCGGCACCCCGCCCGCTTCCCCGCTCGCCTTCCCGCCCGTTCCGTGCTTGTTTGCGCCTGCATGTCTGAGAAAAACATCGTCCTCCTCGGTGCCACAGGCTCTATCGGCGAGAGCACACTCAAAGTTGCCCGCAAACATCCGGGGCGAGTCCGCATCGTCGGCATTGCCGCGAACACCCGCTACGAGCCGCTTGCGGCGATTGCCCGCGAGTTCGGAGTGCGCGAGGTCGCGCTCTACGACCGCACCGCCGCCGCTGCCGCCCGCGCCTCGGGGCTGTTTCCGGCGGACACGCATTTCCACGAAGGGGCGGAGGGGCTGCTCGCGCTTGCCACGCTCGACGCCGCCAATCTGGTCGTCATGGCGGTCGTGGGCACACTCGGTCTGCACCCTGCGCTGGCGGCCATCCGCGCCAAAAAAACGCTGGCCTTGGCGAGCAAAGAAATCTTGGTGCTGGCGGGCAAGTTTGTCATGGCGGAGGCGGCGCGTCTCGGCGTGGCGGTGTTGCCGCTCGACAGCGAGCACAACGCCATTTTCCAATGCCTCCACGCGGAGCCGCGCCGCCATGTCGAGAACTTAATTCTCACGGCTTCTGGCGGGCCGTTCCGCGATTTCACGCTCGCGCAGATGCGGGCCGTCACGCCGGCGCAGGCCTTGCGTCACCCGAATTGGGACATGGGGCCGAAGGTCACGATTGACTCCTCGACGATGGCAAACAAGGGCCTCGAGCTTATCGAGGCGCGTTGGCTTTTCGACATTCCGCAGGAACGCATCGAGATAGTTGTCCACCCGCAAAGCATCATTCATTCGCTCGTGCGTTTTGTGGACGGCAGCGTGCTCGCGCAACTTTCGCCGCCAGCGATGACGTTTCCCATTCAACACTGCCTGTTTTACCCAGAGCGCGTGGAGGGCGTCGCGCCGCCGCTGGATTTCTCGCAAACGCTCAACCTCGAGCTCCGTCCGCCCGACTACGAGCGCTTCCCGTGCTTGCGTCACGCCCGCGCCGCGTCTGCCGCTGCGGGTGTCGCGCCTGCTGTTTTTAACGCTGCCAACGAGGTCGCTGTCGCCGCTTTTGTGAAAAACGCGCTGCCCTATTTGGGCATCCCTGAGGTAATCGGGGCGACCCTCGCCGCCGTCGCCAACCGCGAGCCGCTCGACCTCGAAGACTTACTCGCCGCCGACGCCGACGCCCGCCGCGTCGCCGCGCAAATCGCCACAACGACCGCCGCCGCCGCATAGTGTAGCACAGACAATCCTGTCTGTGTCGGTCTTTGGGCGGACTAATCCCAATACCGTTCAGGTAGCGAATGCCGTTCAGCCTAAAAACGGCGGTTGGAGGGGAAGTATTGCGAGAAGATGTTGTGGCAGCTGCGCTTTGTGGATTTGTGAAGGCGCACCTGTTGGTGCATCGAACAAAGCCACGAAGTGCAGATGCCATAACAGCTTCCGCAAGACGACTCGATTCAACTGCCGTTTTTAGGTTCAGGTAGCAAATGCCGTTCAGGTAGCGTGAAAATACGAGATAGCCTTTGAAACGGAGGGTGCATCGTAGCGCTGAAGGCGCGGCTTCATAATAGCCTATGGCAACGCCATAGGTATCGGTCTCGCCCTGTCTCTGTGGGCTGTAA
>JAITPT010000244.1 GCA_031289285.1 Puniceicoccales bacterium | reverse complement strand
CGTGCCGCCCGCGGCTTTCGCACGACCACAAATTTAATCACTATGCTCTACTTCCATGCCGCCAAGCTCAAAATCCCTGTCCCTGTGTGCTCCCACTCAAAGTAGCGAGGAACCTTTTTTCATTTGTTGAGTCGGGTCGTCTTGCGGAAGCTGTTATGTCATCTGCACTTGTTGGCTTTGTTCGACGCACCAACAGGTGCGCTTTCACAAATCCACAAACCGCATCCGCCTCAAAATCTTGCGCGAACCCTTCCTGCTGAACTGCCGTTTTTAGGATAATTGCGGTTATTCTGTCTTAAATGCGGAGGTGACCGGACGCCCCCAGAAACCGTCGGGGATGGGGATGTCGAGGAGCCAGAGAGCGGTGGCGGCAGTGTCGTATTGCACGACGGGCGCGGTAATGGTGAAGCCGGGTTTTACGGCTTTACCGAAGGCGACCCACGGGATTGTTACGTCGGCGGTTTCGGCGGAGCCGTGGACACCACGGGCCTTTCCCGAACGGCCAACGATGTCGTGGCAACCGTGGTCGGCGGTGAAAATGAAGGTGCTGTTGGCAGCGATACCGGCCTTGTCAACCGCTTCGTAGATGATTTTGAGTGCCCTATCGCTGTTCGCGAAAGCCTTCATTTTTTCGGGCGAATTGATGCCGTAGGCGTGACCTGCACCGTCTATGTCGCCGAAGTGGATGAGGCAAACATTGGGTTTGCGCATGGCGACCTTTCGTGCGAACGCCTGCGCGATGGAGATGGAGCTGCCGCCGTTCAGCAACACGAAATGGTCTATGTCGCCACGCGCCTTAAACAACTCGAATTTTTGCTTGGAGGTGCAGACGGCGGTGACGGCTTTGCTGTTGGCGGCCTTGGCGAGATTGAAGATGGTGGGGACGCGCAGCTGCGGCTTCTGGGCAGTCCATGTGTCGTTCCAGAGTATCTGGTGTTTTTGGATGCCGACGCCCGTGAGCATCGAAGTATGCGATGGCAACGTGCTGCTGGGGACGATGGTGTAGGCCTCCCATGTATGGGCACCTTGCGCCGCCATTTTTTTGAACAGCGGCATCTCCGCCTTGGCGATGCCCGCAGGTGCGCCTTGGTCGAAGCTGATGATGAAAATGTGTTCCGAGCGCGGCGCAGCTCCGACTGGGAGCGCAAGCAGCAGAGCGAAAGCAGTGACGAGGATACAAGAGAGTTTGTTGAGCATTGCGGTATGGATGAAGCGGGCGAACATGCGAATGCGGGCAGCGAGGGCAACATTTTTTTTGCGTGAACTTGCAGGACGCAAGCTGGCGGCGACGGGGAGGAAGGGAAAAGGGCTAAGGTCGTTTTTCGGTGGGCTTGAGGGGTTCAAGCGGCGTGGACTCCCATGTGAACGAGTTGTCTCCGGCGAGAGTCAGCAAGCGGAAACCGTATTTGCTTTGGTCAAAGTTGCGGCTGGTCGTTTCGCCGTTGAGGATGCTGATGTTTTTATACTTGTTTTTGCTGACGCAGTGTGTGTGCCCTGCAAGCCAGATAATCACATTGTTGTCGTTGCAAAGCTCAAGGAGCTTGCTGCGAACCTTCGGCGGAAGACTCTGGTATGTGAATTTTTCGGTAGGCGTTTTCACAAAAGGCGGAACGTGCGTGAGCAAAATGACGGGCAGTTTCCTCGCCTTCGCGTCTGCCAGTGCCTCGCGAAATAGTTGCTCGTGCCGCGAAACTTCCTCCTTGGGTGCTTTTGTCCACCAATACATCGAATTGGCGGAAATGATGAGCCGCCCTTTGATTTCGCGGACCAAAAAATCGGGGCCAAAGGCGGCGCGGTAGGCGGCAAGGCTTTCGGCGGTGACCGCGTTCGTTTTGCCTACCTTGGTTACGATGTCGTGGTTGCCGGGGGTGAGGATGAGCGGCGCTCGGACTTTCGCAAGCGTGGCGCGTATGGCGGCGACAGACTTTGCGTCGGCGTTGTGTGTCAAATCACCTGCGACAAGCACCGCGTCGGGTGCGAGGGCATTGACTTGGCGGACTGCCTGTTCAAAGCGGGCGACATCGCCAGCAAAGCCTTTTTCTCCGCCGAAACCGTATTGCGGGTCGCACAAGTGGGCGATGCGAAGTGTCTGCGGCGCGGGTGTCGGCGCGGCTTGTTCTTGCGCGGCGGCGAAGGTAGTGGCGGCGAAGATGCCGCAAAGAGGGAACAGGCCGAGTGCGAGGAAGTGTGAGCGTTTCATAGCGGGAAAGTGATTAAAACACCAACGCTGGAAAAAGTTGCCTGCAATTTATCCTAAAAACGGCAGTTGAGTCGGGCGATTTTGTGCAATCTTTTGGCCGTCTGCGGCTTGCGCTTTCCGCTCTACGCGCCGCAAGGTGCGCGTCGAGAAAGCGCAAACCGTGTCTGCCACAACATCTTCTTGCAATACTTCCCCGCCAAGTGCCGTTTTTAGGATTATTGCGTGAGTGCCCAAACTTCCTCTGGCGACAAGGCGCGTCGGCGAAGTTCGCGAATGCTCATGGCACCGTCGCGTTTTGCAAGGCGTCGCCCCGAAGCGTCACGCAGCAGGGGTGTGTGCCACCATGCGGGCGGTTCCCAGCCGAGGGCGCGATAGAGCAGCAATTGGCGCGCCGTGGATTTCAGCAAATCCTCGCCGCGCACCACTTCGCTGATGCGCATGGCATAGTCGTCTGCCACCACCGCAAGCTCGTAGGCGGGCACATCGTCGCGTCGCCAAACTATAAAATCGCCAAAATCTACACCTGCGACAAACGTTTGCTGCCCTAAACGCCCGTCCAAAAACGAGACAATTTCGCCGTCTGGCACACGGAAACGCCAGTTTTCACCCCTTGGCGTCGGGCTTGTGCGTCCCGCATCGGGCGGTGGACGCCATTCCTTGGGGAAAAGCGGCTCGTCGCCGTGGGGCGCGTTCGCTGCGAGTTCCACATCGCGCCGCGAATGTTTGCATGGGTAGATAAAACCACCGTCGCGCAAACGCTCCCAGAGTTTGAGAAACAAGTCGCGCCGCTGGCTTTGTGTGTAAGGGGCAAATGCGCCGCCGACATCTGGTCCTTCATCCCAGCGCAACCCCAGCCAGCGCAAATCCTCCAATGCCGCCGTCGAAAACTCCGATTTGCAGCGTAGCGGGTCGAGGTCTTCGATGCGCATGAGAAGGGTGCCTTTGGCGGTTGTGGCGCGTTCCGCCGCCGTGCGGAATGTGGCAGCGTGTCCCAAGTGCAGAAAACCAGTCGGCGTGGGGGCAAGTCGCCCGCGATAAGGTGTGTGTGTCGTTGGTTTTGGAGTAACAGGTTTCAGCATTATGGATGCCACGCAATCCGCAAAACAGTGGAACGGCAATGCGGAAAAGCAATGTGGGAAAGGGGATTTTCACTAATTAGGCTAAGGTCAAATGAAAAATTAGTCTGTCTAATTATTGCGGGCGGAGTGGACTTCGTGGACGAGGTGGACGTTGTGGACAGAGTGGAGACGGTATCTTGGAGTGTGATGGCGGAGGGTGCAGGGTGCTCCTCTTCCAGTCGGGTCAAGTAAAAAATTAGTCTGTCTAATTATTTGGACGCTATCCAACCCTGCACCTCCTCGTTTTTTTTCTTTCCTTCTCGTCCGCCACAACCACCATGCGCCCCTTTTTCACCTCCAACCAATAACAACGACCAGAACTCTCTTCACCACATACTAAACAACATCACGTAGCTTCGGCTGCTGTCCCCCAACACTCAACACCACACCAACCGCAACATGCCCATAGTCACAAAAATCACGCCAGCCATCGGGCTTACGCTTTGCGCCGCCGGAATCCTCGCCGCCACGGGTGCTGTCGCCGCTGGTGGCCCGCTCGCCGCGCTTGGTGTTGTCGGTTTGGGCATCCTGCAAACCCGCGTCAGCCGCGACGCCAACAACGTAATTGACGCCCTCCTTAAGCATCTTTCCGAAGACGACGGCAATCTCCCGCCTAATCACGACCTCGAAAAAGCCGCCCGTGCCGCCTATCGCGCCACTCTGCTTTCCCTCGCCAAACACCTTCGTTCGACACCCGCCGTCACGGCATCCTACGGCGGCGAAAAATGGTTAGACGCCCTACAAAAGACGCTCAAAAAAGAAGAACCACCCGTGCCGTGGCCAGATTTTTCCGTGGAAGCCGAAGCCCCCGCAGCGGATTTGTGGCAACACCGCGAAAAAGTTTTCGCGCCAGAATTAGAAGCCAAAACAAGAGCGTGGTTTCGATCTGTTGCGAATACCGGCACTCTCGGAACCCTCGTTCCGTCTCAAGCCTTCGCCGCTATAGAATCCGGTTGGAACGACCCTCAAACGGGCGAGACCTGCACTCTCGCGGGTGCTTGGGCAGAATGCTTCCGCTACCAACTCAAACACACCCAACCCGCCGCCTTCGCCCATCTCTTTGGAACCCTCGCCAAACTTATGGACGGACAAGAAGAGACACAAAAACAACTAAACGAAATCTCCCAAAAATTAGAAAACCATGACGACGCTCTACTCCAAAAAATAAAAGACTTCCTGCCCGTAACTGAATCTATGGAGGAAGTCTGCAAGGAATTAGAAGAAATCAGAAAAGAACTTGAAAAGGTAAAACAAGAAGTCAGAGAAGTTTTGGAGGAGATGAAGAAATCCAACAAAACGCTAAAAAAAATCGCACAGGAACGCCGAGAGAAAGAAGAGGAACTTGTAGAGAAAATAAAAGACTTTATCGCGGCGGTGCAACACGCACCGACTCCGAGCGACACCGACAAAGAACTCGCGGATTTCGCAGAAAGAAGACTAAAAAAACTCCTCGCAGGACAACGAGAAATTTTAACATGGGTAAAGCGTGTTGCGGCAGGTCTTATCTTCGGCGTCGCGATAATCGTCGGCGTAATTCTTTGGACGTCGGGAATGTCTCAAAATTGGAACTCCACGCTTTTCACGGAACTCTACAGTATTGAAACACATTTGGAACGAGAGGATAAAATAAGCGGGCAAGAGCGGACATTTTCCGAACGCCGTGAACAAGCGATGCGGATTTTAGCAAAACGCTGGAATACCACACCAGAAGCGGTGCAAAAACGCATTGATAAAGCACTCGCCGATACCGAGAATCCCTCGAATAAAGACACCCTTGCGAAATCACAAGCCGCCTATTACAAACAACGATATCCAGAGTCCGAGAGGTATGCAGAATCGTTCGTGCGCGAAGCAATAGCGCGATACAACTCCAAATTTGAAGCCATTACCCCCTATCTTGAAGCCATTTTCCAAGGCAGCAAACAACTGGGTCTCGCACGTGCGAAGCAAGAAAAATTTGACAAGGCGGCAAATGCCTATCGCGAAGGATTGAAAAAAGTTACGAAAGAAAACGCACGTGAACAATGGGCAGAATTACAAGTTTTACTGGGTAATGCTGAAAGCAATTTTGCTTCGCGTTCGGAGGGCACAAAAATCCAAGAACATCGAGGGAATGCTATACAAGCCTACCGTGCGGCATTGGAGGTCTATACCCGCCAAGACCTGCCTCAGAACTGGGCAGCGACGCAAAATAATCTGGGGAATGCCTTGCGTGATCAGGCGTCAGCGAGCGAGGGCGCGGAACACAAGCGTTTGCTTGGCGAGGCGGTATCCGCCTACCGTGCGGCATTGGAGGTGCTAACCCGCCAAGACCTGCCTCAGAACTGGGCAATGACGCAAAATAATCTGGGACTTGCCTTGCAAAGACAGGCGTCAGCGAGCGAAGGCGCGGAACGTCCGCGTTTGCTTGGCGAGGCGGTGTCCGCCTACCGTGCGGCATTGGAGGTGCGAACCCGCAAAGCCCTGCCTCAGGACTGGGCAATGACGCAAAATAATTTGGGTGCTGCCTTGAGTGATCAGGCGTTAGCGAGCGGAGGCGCGGAACGCATCCGGCTGCTCAAAGAATCCATTGTCTGTTATCAAGATGCGTTATCTGTTTGGACAAAAGAACATTTTCCGTCTTATCATCAGATGGCCCAAAATGGTTTATCCAAAGCTCGTCGCTTGCTCGCCGAAGCGGAAGGGAAGGCGGACGACAATACAAAGGGCAAAGCAGAAGGCAAATGATGCGAAAGCACCGCTGTGGTTTCCGCTGTTATTGCGCGGTGCGGTGGCTTCGCCGATGTGGCTGCATCTTCACACCTGCCAAGGTCGAGAGGAACCTAAAGTTGCCGATATTCTTCCAAAACTCGGTCGGCAAATCGGGGGACGCTTTTGCATAGTTGAAGCAAGATGTCATTAGGTGTTTTGCGCCGCCGCTCGGACATTTCCTCAATGCTTTTCTGAACTCGCCCGGCGTCCGATTCGTAAAGTTGAAGCAGGAAGTCTTGCGGATGTATGACCGCGCCAGCCCATTGTTTCAAAGACGCAACGGGGAAATCGCGCAGGTT
>JAITPT010000266.1 GCA_031289285.1 Puniceicoccales bacterium | reverse complement strand
ACACGTTTCCCCGTGGTGTCGTCGGCGAGCAGGCACGTGCCTTTGCCCAGCCGCAGCGCCTCCGCCAAATCGTCCGCGCTCTTCATCACGACCTCGATGTCGTGCGTTTTGTGGCGGTCGAGTGGTTTGAAGTTTTCGAGCGGTGTGAGTTTGCCGTCAATGCGCAGTGCCGCGTAGCCGTGTTTCGTCGCCCAATTGGCGAGCGGCTGGTGGTGGCCTTTGCGCCCACGGACGAGCGGCGCACACAGAAGCAGTTTGCGGCGTTTCTTTGCGGCGGCGGCGATGATTCGGCGGACGCGCTCGCGCAGCATTTCCGGCGTGGCGGATGTCAGCGCGTTGCCGGTGGCGGGGTTGTGGGCGATGCCGATTTTTGCGTAGAGCAGCCGTAGGTATTGGGCGATCTCTGTGATGGTCGCGACGGTGCTTTTCGCGCCGCCGCGAGTGACGCGCTGCTCGATGGCGATAGCGGGCGGCAGGCCGCCGAGGAAGTCGAGTTCGGGCTTGGGCAGTTGTTCGACGAACTGGCGGGCGTAGGCGGACATGCACTCCATAAACCGCCGCTGCCCTTCGGCAAACAGGATGTCGAACGCGAGGGTTGATTTGCCTGAACCGGAGACGCCTGTGAGAACCGAAAATGTGTTGTGCGGGATGTCTATGTCCAGATTGCGCAGGTTATGTTCGCGTGCCCCGCGCAGTGTGATTTGGTTTTTCGGCATTTCCATCTCGCCCATCATGCCCACCGCAGCGCACCGCGCAAAAACTTTTGGCGGGGCAGGGTGTGCCCCGTGTCGCTCAGGTGGCGTCGGGTTTGTCGCCTGCGACTTTTTCCACGCGCACACCTGCTTGCGCGAAAATGACGGGCACCAGCGAGTCGTTCTTGTAATCGTGCAAATACTTCACGGTGCTGATCCCCGCCGCCGCCAAAATCTTCGCACAGTTAATACAGGGGAAATGTGTCACATAAATCGTCGCACCTTCGAGTGCGATGCCGCGCTTGGCAGCGTCGGCGATAGCGTTTTGCTCGGCGTGGACGGTCGCCTGCTCGTGGCCATCGCGCACACAAGACTCGTGCGGCGCACCGGGCAAAAAGCCGTTGTAGCCCGCCGCGATAATTCGGTTTGCGTGTTTGCCCGACGACACCGCCACGCACCCCACATGCAAACGCTCGCAGCTGGAGCGGCTGCTAATGAGCACCGCTGCCGCCATGAAATACTCGTCCCAACTTGGGCGTCCCCACGAGCGCACCAGTGCGGCGGCGGACGCCACGACTCCACCCGCCGGTAGCGACGCAGGGGCAGCGGACGCGGGAGGGCAGGGGGCAGCGGCGGCTGGAGAGTGGGCGGCCGCGGCGTCCGATTGTTGTTCAGATTCAGAATTGCAGGAGTGGCACATGTTTTTCAGGCGGGAGGATTGGTTGGCGTAGGAGCGGGAAAGAGCGGGAAGGCGCAGGGTGGAAAGAGTGGAAAACGGAGGCGAGCACATGCTATTTGTCCTTCTCACCTGTCTTTGCCTTTGAACAGCACTTTGCCGTTGCGCCCGTAGGCGGCGGCGCGGGCGATGGCGGCGGCGTAGTCTTCCAGCGGATAGGTGGAGTCCACCGCCACCTTCATTACGCCGGAGCGCAGGGAGGCATAGACCTCGGCAAATACAGTGCTCAGCTCGTCCTCGGAGGCAGTGCGTGCCCAGCGGTCCATCCAAAAACCACGGCAGGTGATGTTGTTGAAAATAAACTCCCGCGTGGGGAAACGGACGAGGTCGCCCGTCATACCGCCGAAAGTCACCAGCACACCGTCTTGGCCGAGGGCGCGTAGGAGGGTGACGGCACTCGTGCCGCCAATGCTGTTGAGGGCAAGACGCGGCGCGATGTTTTTGCCCAACGCGGCTTGGATGGTTTTGAGCGCGTCTTTGTCGTCGGCGAGCACGAGGTCGGCACCGAAAGCGGTGAGGCGGGCGGCGTGTTTTTCCGGCGAACGCACCAAGTTCACCGTTCGCAGCCCTCGCGCCTTGGCAAGCTGGATGACGCACTCGCCGACCGCCGAGTTGGCAGCGTTTTGGATGACCCAGTCGCCATGTTGCAAGTCAACAAAGTTTTTCAAAAGCAGCAGCGCAGTCGGCGGGTTGATAAACGACATCACCGCTATCTCCGCCGGAATGTCGCAGGGGACATGTCGCAACGACCCCGCACGAGCGATGACCGACTCGCGCCACACGCCCTCGTCCTCCGGCATTCGCACACGGTCGCCGACGTGCAGCCACGTCACGCCAGCACCGACCTTGACGACGCGCCCGATGCCCTCGCGCCCAGCGACAGCGGGCAGCGGACGCAGACGCCCGTAGGTGCCCGCAATCATGCCGAGGTCAGATGGGTGGATGACCGCCGCTTCGAGGGCGACGAGTGCGTCGCTGTCGCCGAGCGGCGCGAGCGCGGTTTCCTCGAAATGCAGGACCGCTTCGGGCTTGCCCGTAGCGTGGTAACGCACGGCGCGGGATGTTGTCGGGATGGCTGTGGACATGACGCGGCGCAGTATCCGAAAACTCGGCAGCACGACCAACCTAATTTTTTCACGGGAACCCGCCACTGCCGCCTTTGTCGTTGCCTCCCCCTTTTCCCCTCACCAAAAATCACGCCTACACTATGAAACTCTCTGTTTGTCGTGCGGCGGTTGCCGCGTTTGTGCTCGCCCTTTTTCCCGCTGTCGCGCCCTGCGCCGACGCCGCGCCGTGGAAGCCCGCTGGCGACCGCATCAAAACCGCATGGGCGGAAAAAGTCTCCGCCGAATGCCCGTTGCCGGAATACCCGCGCCCAATCCTCGCTCGCGCCGAGTGGAAAAATCTCAACGGCCTGTGGGACTACGCCGTCACGCCGCTCCCGCCGAACACCACGCTCCCCGCCGCGCCCGACGCCGCGCCCGCGCCCACCGCATTCGACGGCAAAATCCTCGTCCCCTTCGCCATCGAGTCCTCCCTCTCCGGCGTCCAGAAGACGCTCGGCCCGGGCAAACTCCTCTGGTATCAGCGCGACTTTGAAGTCCCCGCCGCATGGGACGGGCAGGCCGTCCGCCTCAACTTCGGTGCGGTGGATTGGCACGCCGAGGTCTGGGTCAACGGCACCCGCGTCGGCGGCCACAAAGGCGGCTACACGCCCTTCTCCTTCGACATCACTCCGCACCTCAAAAAGGCCGGCCCGCAGCGTCTCGTCGTCCGCGTCTATGATGGCACCGACAAGGGCAACGGTTACCAGCCCGTCGGCAAACAGCTCTCTGTCCCGCGCACCATCTGGTACACGCCCGTCTCCGGCATCTGGCAAACAGTCTGGCTTGAGCCTGTCCCAAAGGAAAACCACATCACCGAAGTTCGCGCCACGCCCGACATAGACACCGGCGCACTCTACGTTGACGTGGACGCCGCCAAGAACGGTCGGCGCACTCGCGTCAAGTTCAAAGTTCTCGATAAAACGGGGCGCGAAGTCGTCTCCGGCCAAGGCAAACTTAACAACCGCATCAAGGTCATCGTTGACAACCCCGTCTTGTGGTCGCCCGAAAACCCCTACCTCTACACGCTCTCCGTCACGCTCTCCGACAACGGCAAAGACCTCGAAACCGTCACCTCCTACACCGCGCTCCGCAAAATCTCCGTCGCCAAAGACAAGCACGGGCACCTGCGCACGCAGCTTAACAACAAGAACGTTTTCCAATTTGGCACCCTCGACCAAGGCTGGTGGCCCGACGGCCTCTACACCGCGCCCACCGACGAGGCACTCCTCTTCGACATCAAAAAAACCAAGGCGTGGGGTTTTAACATGATTCGCAAACACGTCAAAGTGGAGCCTGCCCGCTGGTATTACCACTGCGACCGCGAGGGGATGCTCGTCTGGCAAGACATGCCCAGCGGCAACTGGCCACCCGAGATGTATCGCACCCACTACGACGTGGGGCAGATGAAAATGGACGGCGGGCGCGACACCGAGCGCTCCAAAGAATCCAAGGACAACTTTTACCGCGAGTGGAAAGAGATAATTGACCTCTGCCGCCCGCACCCAAGCGTCGTCGTCTGGGTGCCATTCAACGAGGCGTGGGGGCAATTCGACACCGCCGCCGTCGCCGCATGGACAAAAGGCTACGACCCCTCGCGGCTCGTTGACGCCGCCAGCGGCGGCAACTTCCACGATTGCCCCGATGGCGACATCCACGACTGGCACAACTACCCGCACCCGACCATCAAGTTTCTCCGGAAAAACAAGGTGAACGTCATCGGCGAATACGGCGGCATCGCCTACCCGCTCAAAGGCCACCTCTGGCGCGAACAAGGCGGAAGCTGGGGCTACATCAACGCCGACGACAAAGGCAACCTCACCGAGCAATACGTCAAATACGCCGCCCACCTCAAAACGCTCGTCGCCAAAGGAGTCTCCGGCGCGATTTACACGCAGACCACCGATGTCGAAATCGAGGTCAACGGCATCATGACCTACGACCGCAAAGAAGTTAAAATGGACGAGGCGAAAATCCGCGCCGCCAACCAAGAAGTCATCCGCGAGCTTGACGCCTCCGAACCCGAATGGCAGCCCATCGGCCTGCGTCTCAAAACGCCGTGGACGGACAACGTGAACCCCGCCGCGCCGCTTCCCGAATACCCGCGCCCCATCCTCACTCGCCCCGATTGGCAAAATCTCAACGGCCTGTGGAGCTACGCCATCACGCCCAAAGACGCGCCGCGCCCGACACGCTGGGCAGAGAAAAAAATCCTCGTCCCGTTTCCCATCGAAGCCCCGCTCTCCGGCGTCCGCAAAAATCTCACGTCCGAGCAAAACCTCTGGTATCAACGCGACTTTGAAGTCCCCGCCGCGTGGGCAGGAAAAGCCGTCCGGCTCAACTTCGGCGCCGTAGATTGGCAGGCCGACGTCTGGCTCAACGACCGACACCTCGGGCAACATCGCGGCGGCTACGCACCTTTTTCGTTCGACCTCACGCCGCACCTCAAATCCGGCGGGCCGCAACGCCTCACCGTCCGCGTCTTCGACCCCACCGACAAAGGCATTCAGCCGCGTGGCAAACAAACCTCCCGCCCAGACGGCATTTTCTACACGCCCGCATCCGGCATTTGGCAAACCGTCTGGCTGGAGCCTGTCCCAAAAGAAAACCACATCACCGCCGTGAACGCCGCCGCCGACATAGATAACGACACGCTCGCCGTCTCCATCGAAGCCCGCGACGCCGCACTCGCCGCCCGAGTGGACATCCGCCTCCTCGCCAAAGACGGACGCGAAGTCGCCAAGGTGCAAAAAGCACCCCTCATCGGCGACACCCGTCTCTACGTTAAAACGCCGGAGTTGTGGTCGCCCGAAAACCCCTATCTCTACGGCCTCGAAATCACTCTTTATCCCGACGGAAAAACCGCCGCCGAGACTGTTAAATCTTACACCGCTTTTCGCAAAATCTCTGCAGGTCGCGACGCCTCCGGTAAATGGCGCATCCGCCTTAACAACAAAAACACTTTTCTCTTCGGCCCGCTCGACCAAGGTTTCTGGCCGGACGGCATCTATACAGCACCCACCGACGAGGCACTTCTCTTCGATATAAAGAAGACAAAAGCATGGGGCTTTAACATGATTCGCAAACACGTAAAAACCGAACCCGACCGCTGGTATTACCACTGCGATAAAGAGGGCATTATGGTTTGGCAAGATATGCCCGGCGGCGGCGAGTCTGTTTCCGCTAAATTAGATATGCGCGGCAACATTAGTGCGGGGCGCGACGCCGAGCGCACGCCCGAATCCGCCGAAAACTTTAAGCACGAATGGCGAGAGATAATTGACCTCTGCCGCCCGCACCCGTCGGTTGTTGTCTGGGTGCCTTTCAACGAAAGTTGGGGACAGTTCGACACCGTTGCTATTGCAAACTGGACAAAGGGTTATGACCCGACTCGTCTCGTCAACGCTGCCAGTGGCGGCAATCACCGCAACACCGGCGATTTCTACGACCACCATTCTTATCCTGCTCCCAACACCACTAAGCACAGTGACTACAACCGCATTGTCGCCATTGGCGAATATGGTGGTTTGGGGCTGCGTGTCCACGGGCACTTATGGGAGCGCGGCAAAGGCTGGGGCTGGGGCGAACCCGACAAAAAAGACAAAGACGGCATGACCGAAAAATACATTGGTTTTGCGCGTCACTTACGTCGTCAAGTCGCCGGTGGTGTCTCTGCTGCTGTTTACACGCAAACCACCGATGTCGAAACCGAAGCCAACGGTTTAATGACCTACGACCGCCAAGTCATAAAGATCAACGAACCCGCCGTCCGTGCCGCCAACCAAGCCATTATAAACGAGCTAAAAAAGTAGAAATAATCCTAAGAGCGGCAGTTCAGCGGGAAGGGTTTGCGCAAGATTTTGAGGCGGCTGCGGTTTGCGCTTCCCCGACGCGCACCTTGCGGTGCGTGGAGCGGAAAGCGCAAGCCGCAGACGGCCAAAAGATTGTGCAAAATCGCCCGCATTAACTGCCGTTTTTAGGATAAGAGCTTCCTCGCTGTTTTGAGTGGGAGGCGAGGATATGGGAACGAGAAACACTCGAACCAGTAGGGACAACTTCTTTGAAACACGGGATTTTAGTTCCGCGAAAATCCCCCCCCCTCCCTTTTCGGCGAAAGGATTTAGTCTGGTTAATTATTCTGGCAACTTTTCGGAGGGAGTTCGGATTTTGCTTCACAAACACGCAGAATATCATGCACTTACAGCACGGATAACATTTTGCCCATTTGTTGTGCTCGAATTAAAAGGCAGCCATTTTTTTACTTGACTTCGATGCAGTTCGTGCATATTTCTCTTGCTTGGTTACATAGAGACATCCCTCGAACATCACTCGAATAACTGAAATTCGTTCACAGTGGGGACGTCGGTGGCTTGGAGGATGTTTAGACGCCAGCGGGCGGCGCGGATAGGGGCGTTGAAGTGGAGTTCGCGGCGGTTGACTTTTTCGCCAGCGGCGGCGACTTTCCACGCGGAGTCAGCGGGGTCGAGGTATTCGATGCAAAATTGGCGAATGCGTGGAAACGCGGTTTCTACAATGACGACTTTGCTAATGTTGGCGGGTTTGCCTAAATCAATCTCTAACCAGCCGCTTCTGGCGTCGCTCGCGGCACCCCAGCGCGTCGCTTCGTTGCCGTCGTTGGCAGCGGCAGCACCGAGGCCGGATTGGAGTTCCCACGTGGATGAAGCGGTGCTCTTTTTACCTTTGGAAATCGGCGCAGGGAGAACGGATTTTTCGCGTATCATTCGCCCGACTTCGCGCAGTGTTTGCACGTCAATATCGCGGAGTTTGCCATCGTAATTGGGGCCAACGTCTATGGAGAAAATGTTGCCGTATTTTACCGCGCCGAGGTAGTCCTTGTAGAGTGCCAAGGGCGCGAGGGCTTTGGAGTCGTGGAGGGGCAGCGAGTAGAACCACATCGCGCCGCCTTTATGCGGCGGCAAAATCGGGTAGGTGAACTCGGCGAGAAGGAAGCGAGGTCTGATAGCGACGTCGCGACCGTGGCGAAAATGCGGACCTGCTGCGGAGTCGTCGGTGAGCGGACCGGGCTTGCCCATTTCGCCGAGGCGGATGTCGGCGGTCGCTTGTTTGCCGTGGTTGTAGCCGATGAAACAGCCGGGTTGAAATTGTTTGCACCAAGCGGTGGTGTCGGCGTGGCTGAGGCCGCCGTTGCCGATGGCGTGGTCGAACCAGATGTATTCGATGGGGCCGTAGCGGGTGAGAAGTTCCTTTAACTGCGCTTTCTTCATCTCGGCGTTGAAGCCGCCGCCAGCACCCGGATATTCGCCGTCGGGCAACTGGGCGTGGGGCGTTTTGGGGGAGGGCTTCGGCCAGTCCCATTCGCCCTCCGAAAAATAGAGCGCGAGCTTGATGCCGTATTTGTCGCAAGACTTGCGCAACTCGGCGAGCACGTCGCGGCCAAGCGGGGCGCGGGTGACTTTGCGCTCGGTGGTAGCGGTGTCCCAGAGGCAAAAGCCGTCGTGGTGTTTTGTCAGAAAAAGGATGTAGCCCATGCCCGCTTCTTTGGCGGTGCGCGCCCATTGGTCGGTGTCAACGCTGGTGGCGCGGAAGAGGTCAATGCTCTTGATGCCGGGCGTCCACTCCTTGCCGGAGAACGTGCTGAACGACCAACAGATGAACATGCCCCAGCGGAGCGATTGCAGCTCGCGGGCGCGGTGCGTGATGAAGGCGGGGTATTCGGGGGAATTGTAAGTAGGCGCGGCGGGGGGCGCGAGCGCAGCGGTGGTTGCGGCGAGCGGCGGTGATATGTCTTTGGCGGACACGGCGGCGGGTGCCAGGAGGGCGAGGGCGGCACTTGTGAGCAGTGCGGCGCGGCAGAGGTGGGTGGAACGCATAAGAGTGCGGAGTCTCACAACTTGCGTTTTTGTGGCAACGTTGTTTTTCGTTCCTCGCGATTTTGAAAAATAAGAAATGTGGATAGATGGACAAAATGGTTGACGTTTTTGGGGTGGGTTCTGGCTAATGGTCAAAATGGGTGATGCCGTCCTATGGCGGAAAGAACGCAGTCGAGAGTGGCGAAGCGGAGGTCAAACACTGTGCGTATTTTGTGGATATCGGGTTAAGCGGTGGTTTGGTGAAGTAGTGGACGATGACGGGGTTGAGAAAGTGCAGGATGAGTTTAACCTAAAAACGGCGGTTGGAGGGGAAGTATTGCGAGAAGCTGTTGTGGCAGCTGCGCTTTGTGGATTTGTGAAGGCGCACCTGTTGGTGCGTCGAACAAAGCCACGAAGTGCAGATGCCATAACAGATCCCGCAAGACGACCCGCATCAACTGCCGTTTTTAGGTTTAAGCTGATGTTCGCGGGAAAGTCCGTTGTGGTTACGCAATTTGTTTTTGAGGTCTGCAAAATATCCGTCGAGGAGATTGGTTGTGTTGGGGATTTGCAGGGTGGATTGACGCAAAAAAGGTGAACAGATGAGGCGAGTTGTGTGTAAGGCTCTGGAAGGGAAAGATATGTAATATGTTGTTTTTAAACCTAAGAACGGCAGTTCAGCGGGAAGGGTTTGCGCAGATTTTGAGGCGGCTGCGGTTTGCTCTTTCCCGACGCGCACCTTGCGGTGCGTGGAGCGGAAAGCGCAAGCTGCAGACGGCCAAAAAATTGCCCAAAACCGCCCGCATTAACTGTCGTTTTTGGATGATAACGCTTGCAAGAAACAGATTGTAATATGTTGTTTTTCAAGGAATTACAAAACCGAGATTTTGGGCATTTTTAGTGACTAACACAAACGTCTGACACCCCAAGTTCCTTCCCCGATTTGTCCGCGCCTTCGCGGGGTTGGAACTGAATCCCATCACGGGGAACCGTTTTTTCGTAGTTTTTTGGCCCCACAAAAGGGCAGTTTTTTAACCATAACCCTAATATTCCACAATTCATTGAAATAACGCAAGTTAGAATAAAAACGTCAACCATTTTGTCCATTACGCCCGAAAGCTAAAGCGCCAGAATAAATAGAATAAATAGACAGTCTAAAATAACGCTTGCATCTCTTAAGAAAAATTGTCCTCAATTTACTCGGTCTCGCGACACTCCTATGGTTTTCGATGCGCTGTCGCGGCGTTTGAGAAGCCGTGACTTTCCGTTCAGCTACTGGAGCACTCTGAAACGCTCGTAAAACACCAGAATAAATAGACAGTCTAAAATAATGCTTGCATCTCTTAAGAAAAATTGTCCTCAATTTACTCGGTCTCGCGACACTCCTATGGTTTTCGATACGC
>JAITPT010000254.1 GCA_031289285.1 Puniceicoccales bacterium | reverse complement strand
AAGCCGATGACGCCGATGCGCACTTTGCGTCCCAGCGGTTTTGTCGTGAGGCGCATGACGGACTTTTGTCCAGCGGGGCGCGGGCGCGTCTCGGAGAGCGGGCCTTCGCTTTTGACGGCGCCAAACGGCGCGGCTCCGGCGGGGAGCACTGTGCCAGTGGCGAGGGCGGTTGCGCCGAGACCAAGCGCGGCGGCGGAGTTTTTGAGGAATAAGCGGCGTGAGTTTTCCATGACTGGAAACCACAGACAGGCAGGCAGCGGGTGAAGTTCCGCAGGAGAGGCGGGGGGGGGAGGTTGCGGGCGGGGCGGTGGCGGGGCGGCGGGGAGGGGGCAGCAGCAGGCGGGGATAGGTCGAATAGGAAAATAGGTCTTATAGGACGAATAAGACGAATAGGTCTTATAGGACCTATAGGACTTATAGGACCTATTCGTCCTATTTTCCTATTCGTCCTATTCGACCCATTGCGTCTATCGCGACCCATCGCGCCCATCCCGCCTATTCACACCGCTGTTTTCAGCTCCGCCGCGTCAATCGCGGGGGTGCCGGCCTCGGCGGCGATTTCGTTTAGCGCGGCGATCTCGGCGTCGCTGAATAGCAGGCCGCCGTTTTTCTCCGAGCGTTCTGCCGCCCGCGCCTCGATTTGCCCGGGCAAAATGCACTTGTCGTTCCCGTGCCCCAAGATGTCTTCCAAGACACGCTTCACGTTGTCCGCCTGCGAGCGTTGCGCTGCGAAACGCCCCGCCGAAAGCGCGTCGGGGTGGATGACTTGGAAGAAAAACGCAGGCGTCTGTTTCTCGTCTGCGGCGGGAGCGCGGCAACGCAGCGTGGGCGTGGAGCCGCCGATGAAGGCCGCATAAAGCTCGTTGATGAGCGAGAGGCCGTAGCCCTTGTGCGCACCGAACGTCAGCAGAGCGGCGGCAGCGGCGGGGTCGGTTGTGGGCTGGCCGTCTTTGTCAACAGCGGCGTTGGGCGGCAGCGGCGAACCTTCGCGGGCAAGCTGCTGGACACGCCCCATCGCGACGACCGATGTCGCCCAATCCACCACGACGGGGAAGCCGACGGCGGCGGTGGTCGGCAAGCCCCAGCTGTGCGGGTTGGTGCCCAGCGTGGGAAACTTGCCGCCGAAGGGGACGACCTCGGCGAGCGCTGCCGTGCAACACGTGTAGGCGATGTAGCCGCGTTTGGCGGCGTCCATCACGTAACCGCCGCCCCAGAGATAGTGGAAGGCGTTGTCAACGCTGACGGTGCCTGAGCCGTATTTTTCGGCGAGCGCGATGGCGGTGTCCACCGCTTCGAGGGCGACGGCTTGCCCGAGTTTTTTATGCGCATCCCAAACCTCGGCAGCAGGGAAACGATTGGGGATTTTTTCGATTTGCGCGTTTGGGACACAGCCGCCTTTGCCCGAGCCAAAGAGGTGGTCGAGGTGGAGTGCCTTGATGGCGTTGTGGGTGCGGTTGCCGTGGCGCGTGGCCATCGCCGCCATTTTAGCGGCGGCGCAGGCTTCGGCGGCGTTGTAGCCGCGTTTGGCGTAGGCGGCTTCGACGAGCGCGTTGTGCCGCGCCTCGGGGACGATGCGAAAGGTTTCCATTAGCCGCGCAAAATAGAAACCCGCCTCCGCAGAAACGAGAAAAATCCCTTTGCTGAATGAGAATGGGAACAGCGGGAAGGGGAAACGGGGGTTGAAACCACGGATGAACACGAATGCGCACGAATAGAAAAAACAGGAGGCAAAACAAAAACAGATATCAAATCTCGATTCCAAATCTTAGATTTTTGGGTTTGGGTTTTGGGGGTTCAAATCTCAGATTTTAGATTTTCAATTTTCCCTTCTCAAAGGTGGTCTCTGTGATTTCGTTCGCCCAAACATGCCCACACATGCCCAGACACGACTACGCTTTTTCTTATTCGTGTCTATTCGTGTTCATCCGTGGTTTCAACCTCGTCCGTCCCTCGCTCGCTTTTCTCATTCCCGTCCTCGCTCTTCTCATTTTTTCTCAATTCATTGTTGCCCCAACTCACGCTGCGGTTTCCCTCCGGCGCATGTCGTTTTTCCTTGGTTTTGACTCCAGCACACAGAGCTTAAAAGCGCTCATCATAGACGCCGCCGCCGGTAAAATAGCCGCCGCCGCAACCGTCAACTTCGGCAAAGACCTGCCGCAATACCACTCGCCCGAAGGCGTCCTCGCCAACGCCGACCCCGCCGTCAAACACGCCGACCCGCTCCTGTGGCTCGCCGCGCTCGACCTCGCCTTGCGCCGCCTCGCCGACTCCGGTGCGCCGCTCGCCGCCGTGCGCGGCATCGGCGGCTCTGGCCAACAACACGGTTCCGTCTATCTCAACAACACCGCCGCCGCCGCGCTCGCCGCCCTCGACCCCGCCCGCTCGCTCGCCGACCAACTCGCAGGGATTTTCTCGCGAAAAACCTCGCCGATTTGGATGGACAGCAGCACCGGCACCGAGGTGCGCGAAATCGGCACCGCCCTCGGCAAACGCCTCCAAGACGACACCGGCTCGCCTGCCATCGAGCGTTTCACGGGACCGCAAATCCGCCGCTTCCTCAAGACCGACCCGCTCGGTTTCGCCCGCACGGCCCGCATCCACCTCGTCTCCTCCTTTATGGCGTCGGTGCTCGTCGGCAAAGACGCCCCGATTGACCGTGGCGACGGCGCGGGCATGAACCTCCTCAACCTCCGCGCTGGGCGTTGGGACAAGGCCGCCGCCGACGCCACCGCGCCCGGGCTGGAACGCCTCTTGCCCCCAGTCGCCACCGCTGCCGGCACCCTCGCGGGCAAGCTCCATCCCTACTTCGCAAAATACGGCCTGCCCGCCGGCATCCCCGTCGCGCTCTGGACGGGCGACAACCCCGCCAGCCTCATCGGCATGGGTGCCCACCGCCCGGGGAAAGCCGTCGTCAGCCTCGGCACCAGCGACACCGTTTTCGCCGCCTTTGAAAAGTTCCACACCGACCCTGACGGCTTTGGCCACGTCTTCGGCAACCCTGCTGGCGGCAACATGAGCCTCGCCTGTTTCAAAAACGGTTCCCTCGCCCGTGACCGCATCCGCGCCGAGACGGGTGCCGACTGGACGTTTTTCGACGAAACCGCCTTCGCACAAACGCAGCCCGGCAACGGCGGACGCCTTGCCCTCCCTTGGTTTGAGCCGGAAATCACCCCGTCGGGGCGTCCTGTCGGTCTCCGCGCCAACTTCGACTTTGCCGCTGCTGCGCCTGCCGTGCGCATCCGCGCTGCGGTCGAAGGGCAAGTCCTTTCTCGCGCCCTCCACTCTGCATGGGTCGGGCGTTTCGACACCCTCCGCGTCACGGGTGGCGCGTCGCGCAGCAAAGGCATCCTCCAAACCCTCGCCGATGTTTTTCAGGCAAAAGTCGAGACGATTGCCGTGACGGATTCCGCTGCTCTTGGTGCCGCGCTCATCGCTGCGCACGACACTGGCGGTTTTGCCTACGACACCTTAGCCGCCGCCTTTTGCCCCACTGGCGAAACCATCCTCCCGCGCCCCGAAACCGCCCCCATCTACGCCGCCCTCCTCCCAGAAATACGGAAGTTAGAGGGATGAGGTAGGAGGATAAAAAAAGAGAAGGCACCACATGGAACTCGTTTTATTTATCGGCATTCAAGCGACAGGGAAGTCCAGCTTCTACCGTGAGCGTTTTGCAGATACGCACCTGCGCCTCAACCTCGATATGCTCAAAACTCGGCACCGCGAAAAACTCCTTTTCGACGCCTGTCTCGCAGGGAAAACGCGCTGTGTGATTGACAACACCAATCTTACCGTCGCCGCCCGCGCCCGCTATATTGCGCCCGCCCGTGCCGCGCAGTTCAGCATTCACGGCTACTTCTTCGAGTCCCGCATCGCCGACGCAATTCAGAGGAACAACGCCCGCCCGCTCGCCGTCCGAGTCCCCGATATGGCCGTTCTCGGTGCCTCCGGCCAACTCCAACTTCCCGCGCTCGACGAGGGTTTTGACTCACTTACTTTTGTGCGCATCGCGCCCGAAAACACCTTCACCTTAACCCAATGGACAACCGATGAAATTCGATGACCTCGACACTAAAATGCGCCGTTACGAGACGGCGCACGACCACTGCGTTTTGCCCGGCCTTCTCATGGTAGCGCGGCTTGACGGACGTAGTTTTACACGCCTCACCAAGGAAACACACCACTTCGAGGCACCTTTCGACGTGACCTTCCGCGACCACATGACGGCGACCATCGAGCACCTCATGTCTATCGGCATACGCTTCGTCTATGGCTACACGCAGAGTGACGAAATCTCTCTCCTCTTCCACCGCGACGCTGGTGAATTTGACAGGAAACTCCGCAAACTAAACTCCGTCCTCGCTGGTGAGGCCAGTGCCGCCTTCTCGCTCCGCCTCGGAAGCGTCGGGTGCTTTGACTGCCGGATAAGCCAGCTTCCGACGCCAGAACTGGTTCGCGATTATTTCCGCTGGCGTCAGGAGGATGCCACCCGCAACTCTCTTAACGCCCACTGTTACTGGCTTCTTCGCAAGGCTGGCGAATCCAGCACCGCCGCCACCGCTGGCCTAAAACATTTGGATTTGTCCGGCAAAAACGAGTTTCTCCACCAGCGCGGCGTGAACTTCAACCATCTACCTGCGTGGCAAAAACGCGGCGTCGGCGTTTATTGGGAAAACTGCGAAAAAACGGGTCTCAACCCCAAAACCGGAACCACCACAAAGACCACCCGTCGCCGCCTCAAAGTGGACCTCGAATTGCCAATGAAAAACCAATACAGCCTCTTTCTCGCCACCCGCCTCCGCGAAGCTGGTGCGCCACTCCCCGATAAATGAGGCCCCTGCTGGCACTGTCGGAAAAGGTAGCTGGCGGGTGAAATAGAAAACGCCGTTCAGGACACAGCAACCATGCCCTTCAACCTAAAAACGGCAGTTAATGCGGGCGGTTTTGCACAATCTTTTGGTCGTCTGCGGCTTGCGCTTTCCGCTCCACGCACCGCAAGGTGCGCGTCGGGAAAGCGCAAACCGCATCCGCTTCAAAATCTTACGCAAACCCATCCCGCTGGATAGCCGTTCTTAGGTTGAATCGCATGAATAGCACTAACAGTAGCGCATTTCTTACCGTGTGCTTCACCGCGTTTCTCGCCCTCGGCGATGCCGTGGTCGTAAAGTGACATGACGTTCCTCCGTAGTTGTGTGGATTGGATAGATTGGATGAGGGCAAGTTTTTCGAGGTCGGCGGTCGTGTCAAGATCAGCTTTTTTGAAGATGTAGTAAAA
>JAITPT010000207.1 GCA_031289285.1 Puniceicoccales bacterium | reverse complement strand
TCGCTGATGAGGAATTGCCACGAGGCGGCGATGGCGGCGGCGATGGCGAGCACACGCGCTTTGAACAGCCCGTCGCCGCCCTTGTCGGTGTAGAGCGTGTCGAGCACGACGCCGCAGGCGCGGCCCTCGGGGAACGGCAGTTGGTCTTCGTTGATGAACCGCCGCTTCAACGGGAACGCCACGAGCACGCCGATTATCGAGATGACGACGTTCCACAAAATCATTTGCCACCACGGGATGACGGTGTTCGTCATCAGCATCAACGCCGCCAGCGACGAAATCAGCGGTGAGGTCATGTAGCCGGCGGCGGTGGCGATGGACTGCATGGCGTTGTTTTCGAGGATGGTGAAATCGCGCCCCGCGCCCGCACGGCTAAGCAGTTTGAAGAGCGCGAAGGCGAGGATGACGGACGTGAGGCCGACGCCCAGCGTGGTGCCGCTCTTCGCGCCGATGTAGAGATTGGTGGCGGAGAGCACGCCGCCGAGCAGGAAGCCCGTCGTCGCCGAGCGCCATGTGAGCTGCGGCAGGTTGCCGCGATAGACGTTGGTGAGCCACCAGTGGTCTTTTTCGGCGCGTGTCCATGTGCGCGTTTCTTCGGCGGTGAGTTCGTGGAGTGCCATTGGCGTGGGTGCGTGGGTGGGTGAAAAAAATTAGGCGGTTGCCGCAGGGCGGCGGGATTGTCGGGATTTGGGCGGAAATGTTTCGCGCAGGGCGGAGGCGTGGAAGAGTGCGATGCAGTCGCTCGCGTCGTCGGTGGTGAGCCAGTTGATTTCTAATTTGGGAAACTCTGTTTCCAGTGTCTCGCGCAAGCCGCCCGTCTCGACGAGCAGGACGCCGGCGTCGGCGAGGTGCGCTGCCGCTTGCGGGAGGAGTTTGCGGATGACGTCCATGCCGTCTGCACCGGAGAAAAGCCCGTTTTGCGGTTCGCGGCGAAACTCTGCGGGGAGCGTCTCGGCGAGCGTCTCTGGCTCGTAGGGCGGGTTGCAGACGATGATGTCGTAGCCCGCTGGCGGCGGCGGAACGCCCGTGAGCACGTCGGCGCGGTGGGGCGTCACGCGCTCCTCCAGCGCGTAGTCGGCGATGTTTTGCGCGGCGACTTCGAGCGCGTCGGCGGAGATGTCGGTGGCGTCCACGAGCGCGTCTGGGTAGGCGCGGGCGAGCAGGATGGCGAGGCAGCCGGAGCCGGTGCAGACGTCGGCGGCGTGGGCGACGGCGGTGGGGTCGCGCAGCCATTGGTTGAGTTGTTCGGGGATGACTTCGAGGAAATAGGAGCGCGGGATGACGACACGTTTATCCACGCGAAACGAGAGGTCGCCCAGCCATGCTTCGCCCGTGATGTATGCGGCGGGTTCGCGGTCGAAGGCGCGGCGGCGGAGGATGGCTTGGAGGGCGGTTTTCTCGGCGGCGGCAAGGCGGGCGTCGAGGAATGTTTCCCAACTCTCGCGGGGCAGGCTGAGTGTGTGGCAGACGAGCCAGACGGCTTCGTCGAAGGCGCAGGTCACGCCTTGCCCGAAGGCGAGTTTCTCGCGGGTGAAGAGGCTGGTCGCGTAGCGTAGCCAATCGCGCACGGTGAGCAGGTCGCTGCCGAGGTCGCCGGGGAGTTCGCGCATTGGTTATTTTATCTGGTCGCGGCTTTGCAGGCGGAAGACTGCCTCGCTCTGGTCGCGCACGGGGCGCCCCGAGTCAACAACGATGTGGACCGAGAGGATG
Organism: Puniceicoccales bacterium; assembly: GCA_031289285.1. GTDB lineage: Bacteria > Verrucomicrobiota > Verrucomicrobiia > Opitutales > UBA953 > CALNBE01. Next base: position 1,798 of record JAITPT010000207.1, on the reverse strand, counting down.
AGGTTTTTGTTGGAGAGTGCTTCCTCGAAAAGAGGCTGGACACTCTTAGGGAGGTAAAAGCGAAAACGTCCGTAGTCGTAGTTGGAGAGTTCCGCCGCGCTGCCGGGCCGGAAGAAATAAATCTCTCCTGAGCGTCCCCGCTCGGGTTTGAAGGCATCTGCCTCGATGAAAACTTCGTAGCTGCAGAAGTAGTTGTTGTGCGCTGGATACTTTGCGTTGAGGCGGATGATGCCGCGTTCAAATTGGTAAGCGGGCGCGGGTTTGGGTGCGGTTGGAAGCGTGGACATGATGCTTGGCTGTTTTCGGATGCTGTTAGTTTCGAGGGAGGGCTGGCAGCGGAGTTGCCGCAAGCCGCGCCCGCCGAGAAAAGCGAGACGCGCCGCTCTCGCAAGAAAAATGAAGGGCAGGGAGGGGTGGGGTGGAGGGGTGGGCACGGCGCACATGTTGCACCGATGCATTTTTTTTGGAGTGCGGTGGCAGAGGACGCGGAGTGATAACGCAGCGTCCGGCGACACCGCTTTCAAACCGGCAGAAAGACACGGGCAACCGTTGTGGTCTCGGTGTCTGCGAAAGCGGTGTCGGCGGGTGCTACGCTACGCTTCGCACCCTCTGCCACCGCACTCCATAAAACTGCGCACCACTTTGTTGCACCGACGCATTTTTGGGGAGTGCGGTGGCAGAGGACGCGAAGCGTAGCGTCACTGTGAGTGTGGCGACGGTTTTCGGGGTTGGAAAGGGGCGGGGCTTTGGCAAGCTGGCGGCTTATGTTTATCGAGACGATGCAGGAGACATACGTGCGGATGCCGTGGTTTTTTACGGTTTGTTTTGCGCTGCTGGGCGCAGTGGTCGGGAGCTTTCTCAATGTGTGCATCCACCGAGTGCCGCGAGGCGAATCAATCGCGCACCCGGGGTCGCATTGCGCCTGCGGTGCGCCGATACCGTGGTATCTCAATGTGCCCGTGCTTTCGTGGTTGTTGCTGCGCGGACGCGCCGCTTGCTGCGGGCGGCGTTTCGGGGTGCGCTACCCGATTGTCGAGGCACTCACGGGCACACTTTTCGCGCTTTGCTGGGTGTGGTTGCCGTGGCAACAGGCGGTGGCAGGGATGCTCTTTTGCGCAATGCTCGTCGTGCTGGCGTTCATAGACCTCGACTTTATGCACCTGCCCGACGCGCCAAATATCGGGCTGGCGGCGGCGGGGCTGGTGTGCTCGTTTGCGCTGCCGGGTTTGCACGATGTCGCGCCGCAAAAGTTCTGGCTCGTCAGTGCGCTGGCGTCGGCGGGGATTTCGCTTGTGGGCGTCCTCGTCGGGGCGGGGCTGCTGTATTGGTTCCGGTTGCTGGCGTCGGTGGTGGCGGGGCGCGAGGCACTGGGCGAGGGAGACATTATTCTGCTGGGCGGCATCGGGGCGTTTTGCGGATGGCGCGGGGCGGTGTTCGCGCTGTTTGGCGGAGCGGTTTTGGGGGCGTTGATTTTGCTACCGCCGACGCTCGCAAAAAGGATTTGCCGACGCGATGCCGATGTCGAAGCGGAGGGGCGGGCGGCGTCGCTGGCGTCGTGCGAGGGTGACGAGATGGCGGAGTTTTCGGGCGCGGGTTTCGGGCGCGAGGTGCCGTTTGGCCCGTGGTTGGCGTTGGGCGCACTGGTGTGGTTTTTGTGGGCACGGAAACCGTTCGGCAGCTGGCTCGATGCGGTGTTCGCGGTCTTTGACGGCTTGGCAAAATAGCGGAGTGCCGAATCGAAAAAAAGGGGGCGGGGCGGGGGTTCGGGAGGGGCGGGAGGTTCGGGTTTAACCACAAA